>CANRQF010000001.1 GCA_947632715.1 uncultured Bacilli bacterium
TTTTCGGTGCGTTCTCTTTTTTTAAACTTCTTTAAACCTATTATTTTTCGTACTTTTTTTAACAAAGGAATTTATTCTAACTAAAAACATAATTAATATTTTAAAAATCATATGCCATTCTTTTTTATTATTGAAATAATATTCAATTAAAAATATCACAAACATTATGTAAGTGATATTTTGGTTTTTAAAATTATATAAGTTATTTATTTTTTTGTTTATTCTTTAAGAAAATGTAGAAAAATCCTATGACTATTAATATAAATAATACTATAGGTAGAATAAATTTAGATTCTTTTTTAACTTTTTCTTTAACAATTCCTTCTTCTTTTGATGCTCTAATAACATTTAATTGATATTTTTTTATTGTTCCATCTTCAGCCTTTACAGTTATTTCAAAACTATTTTTTCCTTCAGCTAAATTAAATGAACCTAAACCACTAACTGTAGCTTTTGCATCTTCAGTAGTACCATCAATAGTAAGAGAAGTTATTTCATGTTTAACCTCAACATTATAATTTAAAATTTCACTATCAAAATTAATACTTCCCACACTTAAAGTAAGACTTTTTAAATTACTATTATGTGATTTATTAGTTGAAGTATTATTTTTTGATGGTGTTTCTTCTTTTTCCTCATTTGGTTTAGTTGTAATATTTTGATTTACATATTTAACTGTTTTAAATGTATTAGATGATGATATGTCATCATCTCCATCACTACCAGTAATATTATTAAATGAAATGGTAGTTAATTCATTATTTTGCAAAGATAAATTTTCAAAATTTAAAGTTAAAATATTCTTTCTATCAGTTATTCCTATACTTTTATATAATACTATTTTAGAACCATTTATTAATTCAAAATTTTCTAATGGCGTTATAGATAGCAACTTTATTTTATCTTGATCATATTCTAAATTTCCAACTAATCCACATAAACCATTACATGAACCCGTTAAATCAATATTACTGACTTCTAAATAAATAGTAATTTTATCAGAAAATGTATCATTACTAATTATATTGACATCAAAACCTTTGGCAAAAGCAGTTGATACAAAACTAATTAATGAAACTACAACTATTAATATTTTTTTCATTAGTTCACACTTTCTAATCCTGCAACATCATTACCGATTTTTACAATATCATCAAGTGAAATAGAACCAGTATCTGAAACATCGCCTGCTAAAGCATAAACTCCATCTAAATCATTAACTCCATCTAAATGTTGCTTAGTCTTTACTAAATCTGTAATTGAAATATTACCATCACCACTGACATCACCCTTAACAACTATATCTAAATCTAATAAAGAGTTATTATAACTATCAGTAACTCTTGCAATCATTCCTGTTCCCACATAATTAGATTGCAGAATAGTTCCGGTTTTATCATACACTTTAATTTTATTTTTAGAATCTAAACCAATATTACTAGCAAAGTTACTAATCTTAGTTTGATTTTTAACATTTTTAATTAAATCATTAAAATTATCAATAACATAATTTGTATTTTTAGGAAAATATGCCTTACTATCAACAAAATCAATATCGAAATATCCGGATGCAGAATCCAAACCATTATCATAAGAAAGTTCAAAATAAGCTGCTTTTATATTAGTTAAGTTTTTATTAATATGGACCATTGCATTTCCTTTATTTAGTTGTTTACCCGTAAATTCATAAGTTTCAACTATATCTTCATAATTATTATTAAAATTAATAAATGAAGATTGAACTTTTACTTTATAAGTTTCATTATCTTTAAATCCTATTCCATTTATATATATTTTGATAGGAAAGTTTCTAGTAGCAATATAATTATAATCATCCATTCTTAAATATAAATTCTTATTATTACCATTTGATAAACTAACATTAGCAAAAACAGGATAATTTTGTAATCTTAAAGTTGGAGCACAATAATATATTAACTCATCATTATATTTTATTACTAAGCGATATTTTGGAATATTATAATTTTCATGATTATCAACTTTAAATGTTAAACCATTGTGATTTAAATCACGACCATTTACTGAACCACTAGTAATTAAATTTGAGTTTAATGTATCACCATCATCATTAATATTATCATAATACAATTCATATGTATAATTTAAGCTTTCATCAAAATCCCTGCCTAAATATCTTATATATATGTTTGAATACTTATTAAAAACATCTTTATTAGTTTCATAAGTACCACTTGAAAAATAAAAACCACCATCGCCCATAAAAACTGATAAATTCTTTTGACCATTTTCATAAAATAAATCTGAACTTATATTAACTTTTTTTTCAAAATAAGTATAATAATAATTTATATTTTTTTCTAACTCATTTATATTAATTTTTATAGTATATTTATCTTCATCAGTATATTTTTTTTCTGTTGAAGAGATGAAATCATCTAAATCTAAAGTATATTTATTATTTAAATCAAGACCATTTACATTAATTGTTTTTTGATAAACTTTATTATTTCCTCGCATTATATTTAATGTAACATTATAGTCTTTATTCATAAAATTATTACCATCTATTACAACTGCTAGGGGATTATTTTCATTATGATATTTACTACTTACAACATAATAATCTCCTGTAAAATAAATATTATTTGTAGGATTATTTTTATAAATAAGTGATGATTGATAATTAGGTATACTTTCATCATTTACCATATTTAAACTTACATTATATAATTTATCATTAGCTTTATATTTTAAATTAACATTATAATCATAAATATTAAATTTCATCGATAAAATTAAACGATCTAAGCCATTGATTGGAATTTCTAATAATACTCCCTTTTTTAATTCAGCACCAGAATAATTATAGGTATTGTTATTTATTAAAATTGGATAATTTATACTATCTTTTAAGTTTTCACCTTTTAATTTAAAAGTTATATTTTGTAAATTATTAACTTCAAAAACACAATTTTCATCTTCTAAAACTGGAGTAATAACCTCACCATTTTGATATAGTTCTTCTAATATTAAATTACTTATTGATGGATTAGTTTCATTATAAAAATTAACTTTTATCGTTAATTCTTGACTTGCAATTAAACGATATTCATCTTTATTATTACTTTCCATAGGTTTTTCATATATATTATAAACAATATTATTAACAGCACTTTCTTTGTCTAATAAAAGAAACCAATCTTTACCATTATAAGTATCTGTATATACACTACTTATAATATCTTCCGTAGTTCGTGAGCCATTAACAACTCTTTCTAAACAATAACTTTTACTATTATCATAATTTTTAATTGTATAATTTACATATATTTTATTTATATCATTTATTTCATAAATTCCATCTTTTAATTCAATCTCTTTATCATTTTGAATAAGAGAATTAATTTCAAATATTTCCTCAGCATGTACTGTTGGAATCATAAATAAAAAATTATTTATAAAAAGACCAAAACATAAAATTATTTCTAAAACTTTTTTCATATAACACCACTTTCTTAACTCTATTAACTTTATTTTAACACATTTTATAAATATTTCTATATATTTTTCTTTTTTATTTCATTCATTTCTTAAATTTAATATAATTAAGTTGGTGGTTTTCTATGGATATACTTAATATTATAAAAAAATATAAAGATGACAAATATAAACAATTTCAAGAAAAAATTTGTAAAACTAAATATGAAATTATTGGTATTAAAATACCCATTTTAAGAAAAATTAGTAAAGATTTAATAAAGAATAATAATACAGATGAATTACTTTGTTATAATTATGATAAATATTTTGAACTTATTATTATAGAGGGTTTTATTATTGCCAATATTAATGTTGATTATAATAAAAGATTAATGTTAATATCTAATTATTTAAAGAAAATAGATAACTGGGCTATCTGTGATACTTTTTGTAGTGCATTAAAATTTATTAAAAAAGATTTAGAAGAATTTTTAAACTATTTAAATAAAATTAAAAAAGTAAAGAAAGAATATTATCAAAGATTTTATATAGTTATCTTACTGCAATATTATCTTAATAATAAATATATAAATTATAATTTAGAAGAATTATTAAATATAAAAAGTGATAAATATTATGTTAAAATGGCTATTGCATGGAATTATTCTATTTGTTTAGTTAAATATTATGATATTACTTATAATTATTTAAAAAATAATAAAGATAAAATAGATACATTTACATTAAATAAGATTGTTAGTAAAGCTAAAGATTCTTACCGGTTAACAATAATACAAAAAGAAGAATTAGAAAAGTTAAAAAAATCTTAATTTAACTAAACAATAATAGACAAAATTTGCTAATTTTAGTAAAATAAAATTGGTGATAAAAATGGAGTGTTTATTTTGTAAAATTATTAAAGGAGAAGTTCCTAGTAACAAATTATATGAAGATGATAAAGTAATAGTTATTTTAGATGCTTATCCTAATGTTGATGGTCATACTTTAATTATTCCTAAAGTACATTATGATACATTTATGGATATACCTGATGATTTAGTATTACATATTAACAATATAGCTAAAAAATATACTGCTCATATAATGGAAAAATTAGATGCTAAAGAATTAAGTGTACATGTAAATTATGGTAATAGTCAAAAAATAAAACATTATCATATGCATTTACTTCCAAATTATGGAACAAGGGCTGTAAGAGATGTTAAAGAAGTTTTTGAGGAATTAAAATAATGGCAAGATTAAAGAAAAAAGTTAAAAAAAATTTAACTATATTTCTAATTATTATTCTTTGTGGTTTTCTTTTATTTAAAGTTGGAACATTAATTGGTAATATTACTCCAAGTGATAATAATAGTAATAAAGAAATACTTAATAATAAGAATAATAAACCTAAAGAAGAAGAAGAAAAGATTAAAACATATACTGCTAGTTTAATTGCTACGGGAGATGGACTTATTCATAAACCAATATATCAAACTTATTATGATAGTACCACTAATAGTTATGATTTTTCTAGTATACTCTCTTTAACTAAAGATAAGATTAAAGACTATGATATTAGATATTATAATCAAGAGACAATTTTTGATGATAGTAAACCTTATAGTAGTTATCCAGTTTTTAATACACCAAGTGCTTTTGGGGAAAACATGATTGATGCTGGTTTTAATTTAGTAAGTCTTGCCACTAACCACTCAATGGATGGTGGTGCTACTTCAGCTAAAACGAGTGCAACATTCTGGCGTAATAAAAAAGATATTTTAGCAACTGGTATGTTTTATGATAATTCTGATCGAGAAACTTATCCAATTATGGAAAAAAATGGTATTACTTATACAATGTTATCATATACAACAAGTACTAATGGTTTGGGAGCATCTGCCCTTTCTAAAGAACCATTTATTTTAAATACATATAATGAAGAAAGAGTAAAAAAAGATATTGAGGCTGTTAGAGATAAAGTTGATGTATTAATTGTTGCAATACACTGGGGTGTTGAATATAATCAAGATGCTACAGCAGAACAAAAGAATATTGCTAAATTTTTAGCAGATAATGATGTTGATATCGTCTTAGGTACTCATTCTCATTGTATTGAACCTTGGGAAAGAATTGATGATACAGTAGTTTTCTATTCCTTAGGTAACTTTGTTTCAAACCAAATGGCTGCTGAAACACCTAAAATAAGAAAAGTTGGTGTTGTTGGAATGTTTGCTACATTAAATATAGTTAAAACAGTAGATAAAGAAAATAATACAACTACAATTGAAATAAAAGATATTGGAGCTGATTTAAACTATTCTTATCGTACTCATAATAATACTACAGGTAAAAATGAATATTTAGTAATACCTTTTAGTAAAATGGAGGAAAAATATTTAAAAGATTATCAAAGTGTATATGACGAATTTAGTAAAGTTTTAACTAAGTATGATGATTCAATTAAAATTGAACCACTACCAACTACTGCAAATTAAAATACCTTTATAAGGTATTTTTTTTAAATAAAACTAGTTTAGGTATTTGTTTATCTTTAGTTAAATATTCAAAGAAATCAATATCATAATCATCTATTAAACGCATAAAATCTTTTATTATTTTATCACTACTAAAAACTAAAGCACTACGAATAATAAGCGTTGTTATTTCTAAATCTTTATCATCAAAATACTCTACTTGTTCTTCTAATACTGACCAAGTTACTTCATCATATATTACTTTTAATAATTCATTAGTAGTATTATAAAATGCTTTCGTAAAACCAATATCTAAAAATATATCTTCTGGTATTTGAAAATTTCTTTTAATAACTTTTTGTAATAATTCATCAAAGATAAATAATATATTATATTTAAAATTATTATATTTTTCTTTTAACAATATATTAGGTTCATTATTTATTTTATTATCAGTAATTTTTATTAATACTTTAATAATATCTTGATATATTACTTTTCTTAAGTCATCAATGTTTTCTATAGAATTAATATCATTTTCAAAATAATCTTCCTCTTCTTCATCTAATACATCTTCCTCATCTAAAGAATAATAATCTGAATCATAATCATAAACAAAATCATTTTTTTCAATTAAATCATATAATTTATTTAATATTCTTGCTTTAATAATCTTCTCATAATCATCTTTAACATAATTTAACATATTTTCAACATTATACATTTCATCATCGCTAATAAAATCACTAATATTAACTAAACTATAACTAGGTATATTATCATAAATTCTTTTTTCTTTTTCTAATAATTTAGTTAAAGAAATTTCTTTTTTACCATTTTTAATATCTTGTAATTTATTATAAATTTCTATTGATACTTGATATAAATTACTAACAATATTATATTCATTTTCTAAAAGTCCATATTTTCCCATATAACCACCCTATTTATACAATCTTAATATTTTTGGTATATTTCTGTCTTCATTAAATGTTTTTAAAACTTTTTGAGCAGAATTTTCAGTAATATTTAATCCCATTTCTTGTGACGTTTTAACAAACTTATTAACATTCATATCATAATCCTCAGGTAACAATAAAGAAATTATTCTCGATATAATTTTACCAAAATAAGTTTTATCATGATTAATAACTGTTATATCTGAGAAATACTCATTTACAAATTCAGCATGACCAAATACTACTCTTTCTCTATAAAATTCAGCATCAGATAATCTTAAAACATCTTTAATAAAATAGCTATACCAATATACATCTTTTGCTATTTCAAAATTATTATCTATTAAATAAGAACATATATTAGGATACATATATGCTAAAAGATATTTTGCTTTTATACCATATTCAATATCATCATCATTATTTTGAATAAAATTTAACATAGTTTTAAGTGTATCATCAATTAAAACATTTCTTATTAATGAATTATTATCATTCATTAAATATTTAAAATTATTAGATATACGAGCATTATCTAAAAATTTTTGATTATTCATAATAATATTTTCTAGAATATTAGTAATTGTATATTCATCTTTAATATATTTTTGATAATTATTTTCATCATATATTCTTTTATATATTTGTTGTTCACAATTGAATGAAAATTTTAATCTAGATAATACTTGATCATATTCTTTATCTTTTTGTTTATTTAATTCTAAATGACATAATTCCATTAAGGTATTATAAATAGATATAGAATAGCCATTTAATGTTGTTAATTCAAAATCATCCATACCCAAAACTCCTTAAACATCTTTTATTATATAAAAACATTTGAATTAATTCAATAAAAAAGAAGAAGTAATTGACTTCTTCCTTAATAAATTAAACTACCTCCAAGTATTATTGCAAGTAAGATATAAAGAATTAATACTATAAAAAAGTAGTTATAATTATTGTTATTATTGTTTTGTGAACCACATTGGTTATTACAATTTTTCATTTTTACCTCCTTTTTAAATTAAATTTAAATATATGCTCCAAGAATTATAATAAGTAAAATAAACAATACTAAAATTATAGCAGCACCGATACCATTATTTCCACAGTTCATAATTCACTCCTCCTTTATTGTCTATTCATTTATAATTTATGGTTAATCTTTTTAAGTGTGAGTGTTTAATTTCATTGTAATTATTAAATAAGATATGTTATAATACTACTTGGGAGGAAATATATGAAAAATATGAAGAAAGTTTTACTATTAAGTTTAGTTTGTAGTTTATTATTAACTGGATGTGGCAAAGTTCCAAAATTACAAAATGGTGAGGATGCTTTTGTAACATTTAAAAAAGGAGATAAAGAACATCAAATTAGTGCAGAAGATGTTTTTAATGAATTAAAAGATAAATATGGATTAGAAGCTGTTATAAATTTAATCGATACTTATGTATATGAAACAGAATTTGCTGATTATAAAGAAAAAGCTAGAACAGATGCAGAAAATTCAGTAGATGCTACTATGACATATTTTGGTGGTGAAGAATCATTCTTAGAAGCATTAAGAAGTCAAACTAATTTTCAAACAATTGAAGCTTACAAAGATTATGTATATTTACTAAACTTACAAAGTCATGGAAGTGATGAATATACTAAAACTTTAATCGATGATAAAGAAATTGAAGATTATTACAAAAATGAAGCTAAAGGAGATATTGAAGTTTATCACATTTTAATTACTCCACAAGTAAAAGATGATATGACTACAACAGAAAAAAGTGATGCTGAAAAAGCTGCTAAAGAAAAAGCTCAAGAAGTTATTGATAAACTTAAAGATGCTGATGATAAATTAGAAGAATTTAAAAAATTAGTTAAAGAATATTCTGAAGATGAAGACACTAAAGATAAAGATGGTAATTTAGGATATATTAACATTGACTTTGGTGATGAATACGATGAACTTATTAAAGAAGCTTATAAACTTAAAGATGGTGAATATAGTAAATCAGTTATAACTACAGAACTTGGATATCATGTAATATATCGTAATGCATCAAAAGAAAAAGAATCTTTAGATGATTTAAGAGATGAAATAATTGATATTTTAGTTGATAGAAAACAAGAAGAAGATAGTAAAATATATATTAAAAGTTTAAAATATTATCGTGAACTTTATAATATGAATATAGTTGATGATGAAATTGATAGACAATATGGTATATATGTTAATAATCTATTAACTGCATCAACTGATACTGAAGAATAATAAACATTAAAAAAAGGTTTCAACATTTGTTGAAGCCTTTTTTATATAAATGAAGTTTTATTTGATATTCTAATTCTTCTCCACTATACTTACGACTTAATTTATTTTTTAATTTTAAATATTCTTTTTCATATATCTCTTGATTATCTAAAATAGTAAATTCCTCTAATAAAGTTAATATATCTTCTTTATAAAAACCCTTAGTTATTAACTCTTGAATTATCTTTTGCCTTAACATATTACCAGATAAATTATGATTAGTATCTATTCTTTTTTTTATGTACTTTCTAATTTTATTTAACCATACTTCTTCTTCAATCGTATTTAAATAATTATCAATATCGATATCTTTAAATCCTAACTTTTTTAAGTTATATTTTATTTTGTTTTGACCAGTTAATTTTAAATTAACTTCATCATTTATATATGATTTAATATATAATGCATCATTTAAATAACCATTTTCTCTTAATCTATCTATTGTATATTTTATAGCATCTTTATTAAAGTTACTAAGTTTTTTTCTAATTTCTTTTTCCGTTCTTAGTTTACTATTTATATATTTTAAAGCTATATTATAACTTTCTAAATAACTATTATCTTTAATAATATTAAGTAATTCTTCTTCCGTAATTTCTTTTGTTATTAACAAATTATGTTTTAAAATAACATCGTCATACAAACTTAATTTATCATTATTATCTAATAAAACATCATATACATTATTCTTCTTTTTGCTTATCTTCTTTATCTTCATATTCCATACATGCCAGACTTAAATCTTTTAGTAATTTATTTACTTCTTCTAAAGTTTTTATTTTAGCACCACTGGCAAATTTATGACCACCACCATTATATCTACTAGCAATTTCATTAATAATTGGTCCTCTACTTCTTATGCTAACTTTATATAAATCATTTTTAACATCTTCAGTTATAAAAGCCCAAACAATTAAATCATCTATAAAATGATAATTATTTATTAAGTTAGATGGTGTTGCATTATCTACATTATATTCTTTTAAAGTTTCATCATTAATAATGATATAACCAAATTTATGTTCATCAATTTTTAAATTATTAGTTATATAAGCAATAAATTTATGTTCACTAAATGGTCTTGTATATAAAATATCATATAATGGTACAAAATCTATTTTGCTTTGTTTTAATAATTCTTTTACTGTATCAAATGTTTCATAAGTAGTATTTTTTAAAGAAAATCTTTCACTATCAGAAACTATTCCTAAGAAAAGATTTTCTGCTACTTTTTTAGTTAAATTTAATTTAGTATTTAATATAAGTTCACATACCATTTGACTAGCACTAGATTTATTGGTATCTGTCCAATCAACAAAACCAGTTATATCTTCTTTTGGATGATGATCAATTTTAATTATTTTACTATAATTTAAATTTTCTATTCCATCTACTCTATGCATATTAGGTACATCTAATACTATCAATAAAGGATTATTTAATTTTTCGTTATCAGGGTGATCTAAATTACCATATGCTTTAAATTTACTAACACCAGCTCCAACTGCATATACTTTTTTATTTGGAAAAGTATTTCTAATTGAATCTCTTAAAGCAATTGTACTAGCAATAGCATCGGGATCGGGACCAATATGTCTAGCAATAACTATTTCATCGCTTTTTTTAATTTCTTTATATATATTATTTAATAATCTTTTATTTATTATAATCTCCACCTACTTACTAATAAGTTCCATAGTATCTAGAGCAATCATTAATTCTTCATTAGTAGGTACAACATATACTGGAATTTTAGAATCATCTGTTGAAATTAATCTAAATTCACCTCGAAAATCATTCTTTTCGTCATCAATTTTAACACCTAAACTTTTAATTCTATCAATAATCATTTTACGCATATTTTTAGAATTTTCACCTAAACCAGCAGTTAAAGTAATAACATCTGCTCCATCTAACATATTGTTATAAACAGCAATATAATTAGCGATTTTTTGAGCATACATTTTTTGAGCTAAGATAGCTCTTTCATTACCTTCATTAGCAGCATCTTCAACATCTCTACTATCACTTGATATACCACTTATTCCAAGTAAACCGCTCTTTTTATTTAAATCATTAACTATTTCTTCAGCAGTTTTACCAGTTTTCTTCATAACAAATGGAATAATAGATGGATCTATATCACCGGAACGAGATCCCATCATAATACCAGCAAGTGGTGTAAATCCCATAGATGTATCTACAACTCTACCACTATCGATAGCACATAAGCTACCACCATTACCAATATGACAAGAAATAACTTTTAAATCATCTCTTTTTAAATATTCAGAAATAGTCTTATAAACATAACGATGACTTGTTCCATGAAAGCCATATTTTCTTATACCATATTCAGTATACCATTCATATGGAACTGGATATAAATACTCTGTTTCATTCATAGTTTGATGAAATGTAGTATCGAAAACACCAACATTCTTAACATTTGGTAATACTTTCATGAATGCTTCAACACCCATTATATTAGCAGGATTATGTAAAGGTCCTAATTCATTATATTTGGCAATTCTTTTTAATACATCCTCATCTAATAACATTGATTTTGTAAATTCAGAACCACCATGTAAGATTCTATGACCTACACCTTCTATTTCATCTAAAGAATTAACTATTTTATAATTAACTAATTCTTCCATTAATATTGATACAGCTACACTATGGTCTTCCAAAACTCTATCTTTTACTATTTTTTCACCATTATACTTAATAGTATATCTACTATCAGATAATCCTATTTTTTCAAATAAACCACTAGCAACTACTTCTCTACTTGGAAGTTCAATTAATGTAAATTTTAAAGAAGAACTACCAGCGTTTACAGATAATATTTTCATAAAAATTCCACCTCTATAACAATTATAAAGGACTTGAGTTAATTTGTAAACTAAAAGAAATTAATTAAACACTCTATATTTTATTAATATTTATTAGCTAATTTTTACTATTTTTTACTTCCTCTATCTCTTCAATTGGTACATTTGTTATTTTATGTATTTCTTCTATTTTCATATAGTTTAGTAAACTTTTTATAATTATTCTAGTTCCTTCTTTAACCCCTTCTTCTTTTCCAATTAAAATACCTTCTTCTTTTCCTTCTTCTTTACCAATTAAAATGCCTTCTTCTTTTCCTTCTTCTTTACCAATCAAAATTCCTTCCTTTTTACCAATGTTTATTCCTCTTCTTTCTCCTTTTTCTCTTGCTATTCTCTCTCTTGCTTCTTGCATTAATTTATTTTCTTCTTCAATACTTATCATTCTCGTTATTGTTCCATCTTCATTATATCTAAACACTTTTTCTTTCACCTCTTCTATTAGTGATAATGTCAACATAAAAATGTAGGTTTTAGCTAATATAATTTTGTAGGTTTTTCTACATTTTTATATTAGCACTATCAAACATTTACTTAATTCTTTTTTATTTCTTCTATCTCTTCAATTGGTACATTTGTTATTTTATGTATTTCTTCTATTTTCATGTAGTTTAGTAAACTTTTTATAATTATTCTAGTTCCTTCTTTAACCCCTTCTTCTTTTCCAATTAAAATACCTTCTTCTTTACCAATCAAAATTCCTTCCTTTTTACCAATGTTTATTCCTCTTCTTTCTCCTTTTTCTCTTGCTATTCTCTCTCTTGCTTCTTGCATTAATTTATTTTCTTCTTCGATACTTATCATTCTTGTTATTGTTCCATCTTCATTATATCTAAACACTTTTTCTTTCACCTCCTCTATTATTTCATCATTCTTACTTAATTCTTCTAATTCTTCTTTATTTGCATCTAAGGCTACTATATATTTATCATTTCTTTTACTTTCCTTTCTTTTCCATTCTTCTTTATATTTTCTTATATTTACTGTAATTACTTTAAATCTTCTACTAAATAATTTCCCAGTTTTTTTGTATATTATATAACCTATATCTTTTTTGGGTGTATTCTTTCCACCATTATATACTAAATCTATTAATATTTTTTCACTTACCATATACTCATTGTTTGTATACAACCCATATATTGTACAATAATAAATTAAATTTCTTTCTCTTATTATTTGATCATAATTACTATTTACTTCAATATCAATTATTTTATTATCTTTAGTTTTTACTAACAAATCTAATATATTATTTTTCTGATTCTTATATTCTTTTGGTAATTCTGTTCTTATAAATTCAATTACCTCTATCTTCTTTCCTAATATATTACTTAATATCTTATTTAGAAATCTTGTATCTTTGGGATTACCTACCACTTTTTTAAATACTGCATCATACTTCAAATTATAAAATGTTTCCATCTTTGGTGCCAATATTTATTCCTTTCTAGAAAGATAGTTCTTCTTTACCTTTCACTTATATATTTCAAAACTTAGTTATCTCTTCCTTTTTATTCCATAAAAAAACTTTACATTATTGTAAAGCTTCAACTATTTTCTTCTAGCTCGAACTAATTCTTCAACTGATTTCTTAGACATTCCTAATTCTTCTGAGAGATTTTCTTTTTTTTGATGCATAGCTCTAATACAATTCATTAATTGCTCAGTTCCATCAACTATTCTTATTCCCTCAAGAGGATAAGTCTTTAAATATGTTAAATTAGATATATAAGTTCTATTAATTATACCTTCTTCGTATAGTTTATTAAATTCATAAGTACCTTTTGTAAATAAACCAAATGTGGCACATATATATATTTCTTTTGCTCCCATTTCTTTTAATTCTTTACTTGTCTTTAATAAAGTACCACCACTTGATAACATATCATCAACGATTATAACTGTTTTACCTGCAGGACTAAAACCTACATATTGATTTGACTCTAAAGGATTTTTGCCATCAACTATTTTTGTTACATCTCTTCTTTTAGAGAAAAAAGCATGATTACAACCAAAACGATCAGCAAAATGTCTTGCTCTAATTTGTGCTCCTTCATCTGGTGCTACAATTAAAATATTTTCTGGTTTTTTATAATCTATATTTTCATTAATAACTAACTCTGTTAATAACGAATTAGTTACATACATATTATCAAAATTATGTTTAGATATGGCTGCTGCTACATTTGGATCATGAGAATCAACAGTTAAAATGTTTTTAAATCCTAAATAATGACATTCTCTTAAAAAATCAGCTGCTTCAATTGCTTCTCCAAAAACTCTTCGATGTTGTCTTCCATAGGGTTGAAATGGAACAATTAAAGTCTTTCTGGCTGGATTATCTTTAAGAGCTCCAATAACTCTAGATATATCCCGAACATGGTCATCTGGGGATAATACCTGACCTGTATATTTATTTGGCGTTTTATCATTGACATCACATATAATATATACATCTTGATCACGACATTCAGTTGGTAAAACCACTTTACCAGAGCCATCTTGAAATCTAACAAAATCAGCATCTACTACTTCATCTGTACTCGCCATTTCTCTTAATTTAGATAAACAATTGTTGATAAAAATCAATTTTAATTTTTCATTCATAACTACTCACACAAAAAGAGATTTTATCAATTTAAAATCTCCTTTTTATCCTCTCAATTTAATTATACTTGTTATTTTATTTAATGTAAATTATAATTTAAAACTATTTACACAATTTATCTTATTTGTTTATTTTTTTTCTTTCATTATGACTTTTAGTTCTTACGTTTAAAGTATCTTTATATTCTTTTAACCCTTCTAAATTAAATAGATACGGATTAAAATAATTTTGTAATCTTTCTTTATAACTTTCATTAAAAATATTAATTTGTTTATTTTTTAACATCATATCACCATTAATATTTTGGCAATATTTAATATTTTTATACTAAAGTAAATCTTTAAATTCCCTATTATCTAAAGAAGATATTGTAATAGTTTGTTTACTCTTAACTGCCTTATAAATCATATCTTCATATGGAATTAATTTTTCATACTCATAACATTTTTCTTTTAAAGGATTTATTACGGGATGATCAGGTACAAAAATAGTACAACAATCTTCATATGGTAAAATACTTGTTTCATAAGTATCTATTTTTTTGGAAAGATCAATAATTTCTAGTTTATCAAAACAACAAACTGGTCTTATTACTGGTATTTTAACTACTTCATTAATAACATTCATACTTGTTAAAGTTTGACTTGCTACTTGACCTACTGATTCACCATTAATTAATACTTTAGCATTACTATTATATGCTACTAAAGCACTAATTCGATACATCATCCTCCGCATAATAGTTATTAAATATTCATGAGGAATATTTTTATATATTTCTTCTTGAATTTCGGTAAAATTAATTATATGTAATTTTATATTATGATTATATAATGCTAACTTTTGAGCTAATGCCTTAACTTTATTTAAAGCTCTTTCACTAGTATGAGGTGGACTTTCAAAATATATTGCTTCTAACTTAATTCCTCTTTTCATTGCTAAATAACCTGCAACGGGTGAATCAATACCTCCACTCAACATAAGTAATCCTTTACCAAGTGATGATACAGGATAACCACCAATTCCTTTAATACTTGAAAAATATATTAATACTTCTTTTAATCTTATTTCAACATTAATAACTAATTCCGGATTATTAACATCTACTTTAATATTATCTTTATTTTTTAAAATATGACTACCAAATATCTTTCTTAATTCCATACCATCAACTGGATATTTTTTATTACTTCTTTTAACTTCTACTTTAAAAGTCTTAAATTCTTTATCTTTAATTAAATTAATAACATTTTCTTTTATATTATCTAAATCTCTATCTAATGATTTATAAGCTATTACTATTTCATGAATACCAAATATTTTTTGAAGTTTTTCAATAACTTTCTCAAAATCATCTATATTTGGTTCTATAAACATTCTCCCATAATCATAATAAATATTAACATCATTCAAAACAAATTTAATATTATCATTTAATATTTTTAAAAAATAATTACGATTGTCTTTTTTTGTTGATAATTCTCCATATTTTAAAAATATTATTTTTTGCACTTTATCACCCACCAATTAAATTATTTAACTTTTTATATTCTACCTCAAAAACATCTAAAAATCTATTAATTTCTAACACAGTTGTTAAATGAGATAAACTTATACGCATACAAGATTTACTACGATCTATTTTATTATATAAAGCCATTACTCCCATACATAATTCATCTTTATTATTTGCACTTAAATAAATATCTTTACTTCCTAAAATATTTAATAGTTCACTTGCTATTATTTTATCAAAACTAATACTTAAAATATGAGGAATACTATATTTAGTTTTATTTATTCTTATTCCTTCTATATTTTCTAACTTACTAGTAACTCTTTCATTTAAAAGATTTATATATTTTTCTCTTTTTTCACAATCTCTAATAGCTACTTTTAAAGCATCTTTCATACTTATTATTAAAGGAAGAGCTACCCCATTAGGATTATTTTTACTATTTTTATTACCACCATACATTAAAGGAGATATTTTAACTAAATTATTTTTATATAAGAAACCTACTCCTTTAGGACCATAAAACTTATGAGCACTGACACTACCTAAATCAATATCACGAAAACTGATAGAAGTTTTACCTATGGCTTGAGTTAAATCAGAGTGAAATAGCGTTTGATTATTTTCTTTTTTAATAATTTGCCTTAACATTTTTAATGGTTGTCTTACCCCTGTTTCATGATTAACGGCACAAATACTAACTAATATTGTATCTTCTCTTACTAATTTTTTTAATTCATCAAACTTTATTAAACCATCCTCATCATTAGAAACATAACTAATTTCAAATCCTAAAGATTCTAAATAATTACATATTCCATATATAGATGGATGTTCTAGTTTAGAAACAATAATATGTCTTCCTCTTTTATAATTAGCTAAAGAGGCTCCAATTAAAGCCATATTGTTAGCCTCAGTTCCACTATTAGTATAAATTATTTCACTTTCCATAATATTAAAAATATTACTAATTTCTTTGGTGGCATCATCTAACAATTTCTTGCACTTTAAACCCATATCATTATTTCCTGAATCAAGTCCAATGTATTCTTTACTTATTTTATTATAAGTATCTAAGGCATCTAAAGATATTGGGGTTGTTGTACTATAATCTAAATAAGTCATATTATCGCTCTCCTATTTAAATTATACCAAATATTACTTAATATAAAAAGATAGATTTTTATTCTATCCTTTATTCTAATTATTATTTGTATTCTTCTAATAATTTTTTATGTATACCTGGTTCTATAATATTTATGGCATTAATTGCACTTTCTAAACTAATTTTAAAATTACCTTTATTAAAAGCATTCTCAGCTTTCGTTAAATTTATTTCTACTTCTTTATTAGTTAAACGATATCTATTGCCATAGACTATTGCTGTTTCTGCCATTTTAGCTGTTTTTACTGTTTCATTAATCGTATTATATACTTTTAAAACTAAATCTCTAGCAGTATCTACTCTTAAATTTAAGGTTTTAATAGAGATAGGTCTTTGATCAAGTTCTTTAACCATTTCATTAATTGCAAGAGTTGCTTCCGATAATTCAACATAATAATTCTTAGGTATAATTGGTAATTTATAACTTCTTACTTTCTCTTTAGCTTGACTTAAAATATCTTTAATATTTTCAAGTTCATCTCTTGCTCTTAATTCATCTTCTTTTAAACTACCTAAAGTTCTTAGCGCATTACTTAACTTTTCTTCTTCTTTTTGTAAACGATTATTAATAAGTTCCATCTCTTTAGCTAATTTAGAATAAGCAAAAGATTTACTTCTTTCCATCTCTACTACTTTATCATAATCTTCTCTTATTTTATTAAATTCTTCTTTTATTTCACTTATTACTAATACTTCATCATCTGATAAATCATAACTATATTTAATATCATCTATTTTACGATATAATTCATTATTTATTTTTTCAAGTTTACTTACCTTTATTAATATTGTTCTTTTATACTCTGTATATAAAGTTTTTGTTAACTTCTCTTTATCAAAATCATTGTACAAGGAATCAAAATAATCTAACATTGTTTTAAGTTCAAAAATAGAATCAACAACATTTAAAACATTAAGACGCCCAAATATATCTTGAATCTTTTTATTTACTTCTTCAATATTATATTCAATATTTAAATAATCAAGATTATAACCCTCTACTTTCATCTTATGATATATATTATTAATATCATCTATTCTCTTAGGTATTAATATACTACCTAAATCTACTATAGTTTTAGTTTCTTTAATAACTATTTTTAAATTACCAATAATATCATCAATTGCTTTAACAATTTTACCAACTTCTAAATATTCATTTTGTTCCATCGCTGTTTCAAAGGCTCCAAATAATTTATCAACATTTTCAAATTGTAATTCAATGGGGGTTTTAATAATCTCATAATCTTTTAAATTATTATTATATAAATTTCTTATTTCACGATAATCAGATTTTAATTTAATAATTATTTCTCTATTCTTTTCTTCCGATAAAGTTAATTCTTTAATTTCTGATAGTAAGAAATCTGCTTTTGTTTTTAAATAACTAATATTTACCTCAGCTTCTATTATACCTTCTTTTAATTTTTCATATTCTTTATCATTAAAATCATTTTGAAGTTCAATTATTTCATCAGTTATTTTCGGAATCTCTTTATCTCTTATATTTTCAAATCTTTTTTGCCAACTTTTATATTTCTTTTTTAATTCTTGATTATTAATTAATGCTTCTACTTTATTAAGTTCAGATAATATATTACTAGATATTATTAAGTTTTTATCTCGCTCTAAAGCATTTATTTCTTCATTAATTTTCTTCTTATATTTTTTATCCATTAATAACATTATAACTACGACAAGAACCATAGAAATAACATAATATAATATAGCTATAGCAATAAAGGTACCTCTTGTTAAATTCATTCTTAAGACTCCTTACCATAACCATTTTACCATAATATTTTTATTTTTAGAATATCGTTTTGTTAATTTGTTAAAATTTGTCAAATTTTTATAATAATATTGCAACACTTAACTATTTTATCTATAATTAAAGAGAGCCTAATAGTTCTCACGAATTATTAGTTTTTTTATTATTAGGAGGTAATATGGCTAAATATGTATTCGTAACTGGAGGGGTTGTTTCTGGTCTTGGTAAAGGTATAACGGCATCATCTGTGGCACTATTATTAAAATCAAGGGGCTATAAAGTTTTCATGCAAAAATTTGATCCTTACTTTAATGTGGATCCTGGCACGATGAATCCTATTCAACATGGAGAAGTATATGTAACTTATGATGGTTGTGAAACTGACTTAGATTTAGGTCACTATGAAAGATTTATTGATGAAGAACTTAATTATTCATCTAATATTACAAGTGGTAAAATTTATAAATCAGTAATTGAAAAAGAAAGAAAAGGAGATTATCTTGGCGCAACAGTACAAATGGTACCACATATCACCAATGAAATAAAAAATAAAATTTATGAAGCTGCTGCATCTAGTAATGCTGATATTATTATTACGGAAATTGGTGGTACAGTTGGAGATATTGAATCTAATTCTTTTATTGAAGCTCTAAGGCAAGTACAATATGAACTTGGTAAAAGTAATACTTTCTTTATTCATTGTACTTTAATACCATATATATTTGGTTCAGGTGAACTTAAAACTAAACCTACCCAAAATAGTGTTAAAGATTTAAGAAATATGGGAATATCACCAGATGCTTTAGTTTGTAGAGCCCCATTTGAAACTAGTCAAAATATTAAAAATAAACTATCTTTATTCTGTTCTATTCCTGTTAATAATATTATTGATTCAATTGATGTTAATAACATTTATCAAATTCCCCTTAATTATTATAAACAACATATAGATGAAATTATTTTAAAACAATTTGAATTACCAGTAAAAAAAGCTAATTTGAAATATTGGGAAGATCTTGTAAATACAGTTGATAATTTAAAAGATGAAATAGAAATTGCTCTAGTAGGAAAATATGTTGAATTACATGATGCTTATATTTCTGTTTCTGAAAGTTTAAAACATGCTGGTTATAAAGTAAATAAAAAAATTAATATTAACTGGATTAATTCTGAAGAATTAGAAAAAGAATCAGCTAATTTGAAAGAAATATTTAAAAATGTAAAAGGAATACTTGTTCCTGGTGGCTTTGGTGGAAGAGGTATTGAAGGTAAAATAAAAGCCATTACTTATGCAAGAGAAAATAAAATACCTTTTTTAGGTATATGTTTAGGTATGCAACTAGCAGTTATTGAATTTGTCAGAAATGTTTGTCATTTAGAAGATGCTAATTCAACGGAATTTAATCCTACTTGTAAAAATCCCGTTATTGATTTAATGGCTGATCAAAAATCTATTATAAATATGGGTGGAACTTTAAGACTTGGTAATTATGAATGTACTCTTATTAAAAATACATTAGCATATAAAGACTATAATACAGATATAATTTTAGAAAGACATAGACATCGTTATGAATTTAATAATGCTTATAAAGAAATATTAGAAAAAAATGGCTTAATAATTTCTGGAACTAATACAAAAGCTAATTTAGTAGAAATAATTGAACTAGAAAATCATCCTCACTTTATTGCTTGTCAATTTCATCCAGAATTTAAAAGTAGACCAACACACCCTCATCCATTATTCTTAAGCTTTATTGAAGCAGCAAATAAAATTAAATAAATAAAAAAAACTATTGGTATAGCAGTATTACTTATAAAAGTCCAATAGTTTTTTTATCCTTACTTGTTTACAATTTTAATTCTAGATAGACTTCATCTACCAAAATTTTTAAGAACATAAACATAGTCGCGAACACATTCACTGCTACTAATTATCTTTTATCACATTTATTAATATTTGTAAATATATTTTTTATTTTTTTTATAATTTTTACATTTTTTTACGTTTAAAAATTAAAAGAGATATTTCATATCCCTTTAATATTTTTTATCATTATCAGTTATAATTTCTATTTTACTGACGAAAATGTTTTGTAACATAAAGCCCAACTACCACCTAGACCATCGGCTGCTCCACCTACTTCTCTAGTATATCCGGCAGCACATGTTCCTGCTACTGGTCCACATTCTTTATCACATGCATCTTGGGAAGTATATGTTTTAGATGTATCATTTTGACATGTCCATATTGTAATTGTACCACCGCCTCCGGTACTATTACATTCACAAAGTACTTGTGTTCTACCATTTTGATAACAAACAGGTAAACTTGACATTGAACCATAACCACAATTATCAAAAACTACTTCTTTTTCTCCTTGTTGTTCCCAACCACCATTTTGACATATCCAATTGGATTTAATACAATAACCATCTCCACCACCATAACCGCCACTTGTAGAATGGCAACCACTAGTTTGAGAAACTGATGACTCAATAGTACATGATCCTATTCCAGCGTCATTTTTTACATACCCATAATAAGTTCCTGATAAAGATATAGATGGATTTGAAGGATTTGTATATTTTGAATCATCTTGAGGGGTTATGTTGGTTGTTCCTACATACCATTTTTCTGCATCGCTACTTTTATTAAATTTTACTGAAATTGAACCATTTGTATTTACTACTTCAAATGAACATTTTGGTATATTCTTTGTTTCAGGTTTATCATATGTTATTGAATCATAATCACTAACTTGGAATTTACTATTTTTAACAAAAGCATAATATGTAAATACTCCTTTTGTATCAGGAATACTAAATGTACTATTATCTAATTTTTTATTACTGGATTCTGTTGAAGTTAAATTAGTCCATGTACAACTTGAACTATTATTTGATGTTGTAACACAATATTGAGTAGCATTTTTCAAAGTCCATTTTAGATGATAGCCAACAACTGGATTTGTAGTTGTTGAACCTTTAAAACTACCTAGATTAAATGTTAAAGATGCTTTCAAAAAATATAAATTACAATATGTTGATTTATTAGTCTTTACTGATGCTTTTCTTGTACTTTCATTATAAGTTAATACACCAGTTAATTTATTTCCTTTTTTATCTACACAATTTGAACTATCTTCATCAAATAAATAACCTTCTGGCCAAAAATTCTTTTCTTCATATAATCTATAGCCATCACCTTCATCAACATAAATAGAAAACATTTCACTATTAATACTCTCTACTTTTTCATAATTGGTTAATACTTTTCTATTACCATAAGACCTAATTAAAAAAGCAATGGCAAAGCCCTCTAATAATATAACTACTACTAACAATACTTTTGCTATTTTTTTCATTTTTCACTCACTTCCAATAACTATTTTTATATTCTATATAATAATGTAACCATCTTTTTCTAAGCATCAAATATCTTAGAAAATTACGATCACATTTTGCATCCATTGGTTTAATTACTTTTTCCCATAATTTGAATACTTCTTTTTTATAAGCTTCATTATTTATATATTTTTTTATTATACCTTTTGGAACAAAAGATAATAATACTTTTTCATTTAAATATCTAAATTCATGTTCTTCATGATTGATTAAATCATCCACTAAAGTTTTAACTAAATTTTTACCCAATGCTGTAATGTAGTAACTACATCTACCTTGTCTTGCATTAATTTCTAATACTTTAAAAGTATTATCTTTCTTATCATATTTCATATCAACTTCAGCAAAACCACGATAATTGATACTCTCTAAGAAATTTTTAATGGTATCTACTTGTTTTTGAACATCACCATTTGTTAAATTTAAGCCATTAATTAAGACAGCCGCATTACCAACCATTGTTGTTGTTCTTTCTTGTAGTCCAATTTGAGCAAAACTCATAAATTCAGCTTTACCTTTACTATTTACATAGCAAACAGCATCAAATAAACAATCATCATCTCCTTCAATAAATTCTTGGATGATTAACTTATCATTATATCCACTACTATATATTATATCAATTTTTTCTTGTAATGTGTTAAAATTTTTAATTTTATATATTTTATTTTTGCCTGCAAATTCTAAATGGTTGTAATCTACCACATTTGCGGGCTTTAAAACGATGGGGTAAGAAATTTCTTTTAAATCTACTTTACACTTTTTGTCATAATAAATTGTCTTTGGAAACTTTAAATTACTCTTTTCATACGTTTTATAAAATATTTCTTTATTAGTTAAACTTTTTAAAACTTTTAAATCTGGTAAATTAAATAAATAATTTTTAGCAAGTTCTTCTTTATTTTTACTAATAAATTCACTATAAGTTTCATTGGTACTAATAAGTAATATTTTTTCTTTTTTATCTTTAGCAAAATCTCTAAGTAATTTTAAAAATCCTTCTTCACTCCACATATCTTGATTGTAAGATACTTCTAAAATATTAGTATATTTAGTAAATGATAAAACTTTTGTACCAATAACATATGGCTTTATTTTATATTCTTCATAACAACATCTAGCCATATAGTAAGCATTCGCATCAGTTCCTAAAATGAGTACTGGATTCTTCATATTCTCTCCTTTAATATTTTATTTCACTTTTTTCATTATTTTCAATATGAACTCTTACAACCCGATTAGATATAGAACTATATAAATGATAAGCATTAGTACCTAAATTTTTACATACTTCTTCTTGCGATATAACACTGCCAAATATTTCTACTTCATCATTTATTTTAACTGTATTATCTACTTCAACCATGATCATATCCATACAATCATTTAATATTTTATATTTCTTTTTATTAATGGAAACATTACCAAATTCTTTTGTAACTCCATCAGCATAACCAATAGGTATTGTTGCTACTAACATATCTTCTAAAGCTTTATATTTGGCATCATAACCCACTATTTCATCCTTTTTTACTTCTCTTATACTAATTACCTTAGAATATAGGGAAAATGCTGGTTTAACCTTTAAATCGTTCTCTAAATAAGTATTACTAATATTATATTTCTTTAAATAACTTTCTCTTTTCTTACATCTTAAATAATCTTGAAAACTAGTTGAATATTTTATAATTGAATTATAACCATACATTAAGATACCTAGTCTTATTCCTGTTGTATACTTACATTTATCATGACGTATTAGAGTTAGGCTTCTTGCAAAGTGAATGATTGGAATACTACTTAAATCTAAATCACTTATTAATTCATCTATTTTGTTAATTGCTTCATCATAATAAGGATCCATAAACCCAGAGGTTGCAAAATGGGTAAATAAACCTTCTAAAACCATATTATCTTTTTCTTGGATTAATTTATATGTTTCATTAATATCTTCTTTATTTTGGAATCCTAATCGATTCATACCTGAATTAATTATCATATGTATTTTTAATTCTTTTTTATATTTTTTAGTTACTAATTCTTTTACGTAATCTAAATTCTCTACTGATATTGTAATATCATTTTTACAAGCAACTTCTACATCTTCTAAGTCAATTGGTTCTAATATAAGTATGGGAATATCTAAATAATATTTTCTTATTTCTAATGCTTCATCTAATGAAGATACTGCTAAATAATTTATACCTCCCTTTATTAAAGATGGTATTATATGTATTCCATGATTATAAGCATTATTTTTAACTACCCCAATATAATATTTATAATCATTATACTTTTCTTTTATATTCTTAACATTTTGTTCTAATATATCATTATTTATTAATGCATATGTTTTTCTATACATAACTTGTCTCCTTTATACACTTTCATTTACAAAAAATATCTCATACCATTTCAAAAATGAATATATAGCCCATACTTTTTTATATAGATATTTTTTAGTACTAGTACAACTATCAAGAAGTTTCACTATTTTTTTAGTATTAAAGAATTTATTTGCATAATCACTTGTAAATACATTCTTTACTTCATCATAGAATGGACTTTCACATATCCAATTTCTAAGAGGTACCGGAAATCCTAACTTCTTTTTATTATATGCTTCCGTTGGTATAACTTCTTTTGCGGCTTCTCTCATCGCTAATTTCGTTTTATTTTTAGCTATCTTTTGTTCCATTTTTAAAGTTTTAGCTACTTCAAACACTTCTCTATCAACAAATGGTACTCTTACCTCTAAAGAGTTAGCCATACTCATGCAATCACCTTTATGAAGGATATCTGCTACTAACCAAAAATTAATATCAATGGCTTGCATTTTATTTAAATTATTTTCATCTTCATTTTTATTAAATATCTCTTTAGTAATTTCTTTATTTTTTATTTTACCTTTACTAACTAATATTTTATCTCTTTCTCTTTCACTAAATATCTTACTTATACCAACATAATCATCTTCTAATTTATATCCTCTTCTTACTAAGAAATTTCTACCTCTAAATTCAGGTGTTAATTCAAGTAATTTAGCAATACTATGTCTTATAAAATAAGGAATTTTATTATACCAAGATAAATCAACATTTTCTAAATAAGTATTATATCCCCCAAAGAACTCATCAGCACCTTCACCAGATAAGCACACTTTAACATCCCTACTAGCAATTAATGATAAGAAATACAATGATATTGCTGATGGATCACTAAATGGTTCATCCATATGATAAATAAGTTTTGGAACAACTTCTAAGTATTCCTCTTTACTAATTATTTTACTTTTATTTTCTATTCCCAATTTATTAGATAAATCTTCAGCATAACTAATTTCACTATATTCTAAATTATTATATCCTACAGTATAAGTCTTATTAGGTTTAGCAAGAGATACAATATATGAAGAATCTACTCCACTTGATAGAAATGAACCAACTTCAACATCACTTATTTGATGATGAGTTACTGAATCTTCCATAACTTTAGCTATTTTACTAACTACTTCTTCTAAACTGTTATCTTTTACTTCAAATTTTACATCATAATATTTTTGAATATTTATTTCATTATCTTTATATATTAAATAAGATCCAGCAGGTAATTTATATACTCCTTTAAAGAAAGTTTCATCTAAAGGATTAAAACTAAATGACAAATATAAAGGTAGAGCATCTGTATTTAATTCTTTTTCAAAATCAGGTTGTTCTAAGAATGCTTTAATTTCACTTGCAAACATAAAAGTATCATTAAATTTACCATAATAAAAAGGTTTAATACCAAAATGGTCTCTAGCGCAAAATAAAGTTTTATTTTTTTTATCCCAAATAGCAAAAGCAAACATTCCTCTTAACTTAGAGGGAAGGCTACTTCCCCATTCTTCATATCCATGAACTAAAACTTCTGTATCCGTTGTGGTTGTAAATTTATGTTTATGTTTTTTTAATTCTTTAGTTAATTCTTCATAATTATATATTTCACCATTAAATATAACAATTACATCACTAGTTTCATTATATATTGGTTGATGTCCTTTACTTAAATCAATTATAGAAAGACGACGATGACCTAAGGCTACATCATCATCAGTATAATAGCCATCATCATCCGGACCACGATGTTTAATTCGATCAGCCATCTTTTTAATTATTTTATCTTTTTTCTTTTCTTTATTTACAAATCCAACTATTCCACACATTGTATGCCTACTTTCTTTATATTGACTTCTACTTTAATTTTAAATAATTAGTTAAATTAAGTCAATATTTTACTATTTAAAAAGAGATATTTTTCATATCCCTTTTATAATATTTATTATAATTAATTACAATTTTCTATACTACTGAACTACTGATGAAAATGTTTTATAACATAATGCCTGACTATTAGCTTGTCCATCTGTTCCAACAACCAATCTAGTGTATCCTACATCACATGTTCCTGCTACTGGTTTACATACTGCATCACATGCTGATTGAGATGAATATGGTGTTCTTGTATCATATTGACAAGTCCATACTGTTGAACCAGCACTTGGTCCACCGGAAGATGAACAACTACATGTTTCATAATCGGTTCTTTGACTAGTACCTCCAGCGGTATTACAACTTCCTGAACAGTTAGAAGTAGTTGAATGCCCCGAACAACTATATACTTGTGAACTACTAGTTATTGTTGCACTCATAGTTCCATTAACACAACTACAATATCCTTCATATAAAGTACAAGTAGAACCAGAATCTCCACCGCTACTACTTCCACCGGCAGTTGCAGAATGACATCCGCTTGTTTGAGAAATTTTTGTTTCTATAGTACATGATGCTATTCCCACACTATTTTTTACATACCCATATAATGTAGAAAAACTAAATGTAGTTGTTTCTGTATTATTATATTGTGAATCAATTTGAGGAGTTATTCCACTTGTCCCTACATACCATTTTTTTGCATTATCACTTTTATTAAATGTTATTGAAATTGAACCATTTGTATTTGATACGCTAAATGAACATGTTGGTAGTGTTTCTGTTATTGGTAAATCAAAATATAAATAACAATAAGTTGTTTGTTTTGTATTTGTTACATATGCTTTATTTTCACTTTTTTCAAATGTTAATACTCCACTTACTATTTCTCCTTTTTCATTTATGCATGATGATTTACTTTGATTAAAATTATATCCTGATGGCCATGTTGTTGAACTGGAATATTCTTGGTATTCTCCACTACCTTCTTTAGTTTCTACCATTATCGCAAATGAACCATCTTTCTTTATTTCTTTTAATTCTACATTATCAAGTACTATTTCTTTATTTGTACTTGATTTATACATGAAGTATGTTGCTACTATCTCTATTACTATTAACATTATTATTAATATACTCTTATTCTTTTTCATAAATTAATCCCCTTAACTCATTTTATAACAATATAATGGGTAACCACCTGGATTAGATGCTGTATATCCATCTTTACAACTACTTGCTTTACAATTGTTAGTACAGTCATCTTGAGAACTATATTCTTTTTGGTCTAGTGAACATTGATATGTTGCTCCGCTTCCTCCCCCACATGTACATCCATATATAGCTTGAGCACCAACACTATAATCTTGGCAACCACCATATATTGTTTCTTTTGGACATGATGAACCAGATCCTAAACTATGTACTTCAACGTATTTATCACCTTGTTTAGTACATGTTGAAATATTCCAACTACAATTAGCTGCGCTACCTTGCGAAACTTGTGAACATCCTGGAGCCTCTGCATACATATCTGCTTTACATTTTCCAATTCCTGAACTATTCTTTACATATCCATATAATGTACTTGGTGGAAATGTTAATGTTGTTGGATTATCATAATTTGAATCTACATTTTGATCTGCTATATCTTTAGTTCCTACATACCACCTATCTGCATTATCACTTTTTGTAAATGTTACTCCTCCTCTGCTATCTGCAGTAAATGTACATGTTGGTGCTGAATTTATTATTGTTATTATATCGCTTGCACTTGCCATTATTCCTGATGCATTTCTTACATAAAAATAATATGTTTGTTGACCTGTTGTTGTAAAAGTATAACTACTTGAATAACTTGTTACACTTGATGATAAACTTTGCCAACTGCATCCGCTTGGATTTGATGATTGTGTGATACAATATTGGGTTGCATTTGGTAAGGTCCATGATGCATTCCATGTTGTTCCTGACAATGGAGCTGTTTCACTTGCAAAACTAAATGTTGCTGTATAATTTGCTTTATCCATATATAATGTACAATATACTGTTCTTGTACTTGTTACTGTTACACTTCCATTATTCATGGAAAATGATGGTGTTACTTTTTCTCCAAATTGATCTTCACATTTTGTCATACTTGTGTTGATTTGATATGTTCCTGTTGGAAATGTATTTCCAGATTGTTCAGCATAACTTCCATTATCTTGTTGCACATAAAAAGTTAAATAATTATTATGTTTTTCTTTTTTCTTTATTTCTTCTACTTCTGTACCCATATATGTTTTATATGTTTTTATACCTATAAAACAACATATCAAAAGCAAAATGAGTACAAACATCCTTTTTTGTACTTTTTTCATAACTTAACCTACCTATCATAATTTAATTATAATTAGTAACAATTAAAAAGTCAACTAAAAAAAGTTCATTCAAAATGAACTCTTAAATTCTTTTAATAGAAATATTTTCTTGCATATTTATTTCATAAATATCATAATCAGTATCACTATCATCATATATTACTTCATTATTAAATTCTAATATTAAATTATCATCTAAATTATAATCTACTTTAGCATATTTAAGTAAAAATCCTAAAATAGCTCGACGATGAGTGAATAAAACAATATTATCTTCTTTTATATCTTTGATAAAAGTATCTATTCTATTACCAACTTCAATTAAAGATTCCCCATTAGGTAATTTATATCTAAAATCATGTTCTTGTAAACCTTTAACCATTTTCATATTTTTGTTACCTAATAGTCCAACTTGACAATCATTTAAATTCATATTCATTTTAATTTTTAATTCTAACTTTTGTTGTAAATATTTAGCAGTTTGTAAAGCACTACTATAAAAAGAAGAATATATACCATTTATATTTTGAAATATTGGTAATTCACTAATTATTTTAGCATTTTCTTCTCCCTTGATACTAAGAGGTCTAACCATTCTTATAAGTTCTAAATTAGAAGTATTACTATAATTAATATCCTCTAATAATGAATTATTACTAACTAAATAAATTTTCATAATATCACTTATTCTTTCATATACTTCTTTAAAGAATTAATAAATATATCGGGATTAGCAGGATATAATGTAAAATGAATTTTATTTAGATCAATTATTACTTTTTCAGCATTTTGGGTTATCTTTTTTATTTTTTTAATATTTATTTTTATTTTTAAAAATCCTAATTTAATAATTAGATACTTATTATTAATATAATAAGTTGTAAAATAAAACATATGAGCAATAATTAAAGTTAAAATAAAATATATACTAAAGATAAGATATTTCTTTAAATATAACCAAAATATACAAGTTATAAAACATAATATTATTAAAAATGTCATCGTTACTAAATTAGATTTAGTATTTTTAACTTTAAATTTCATATAATCACTTTACCTCTCCCCTTAATTTTATCAAAAATATTATAAAAAGAAAATAATTAATTATTTTTAAAAACTTTTTGATAATAATTATTATCAATAATTAATTTACTAATATTTACTTTACTATTAACAATATGATTAACATTTTTAACATAATCATCAGGGATTATTTCACCCTCTACTGGAATAAATTTATTACTTTTAGCATAATACATACCTTTATCACTAACCCAGCTATTATCAGCAAAAATAGCAAGTCCACCTTCTGTACTTAGAATATCTTTACCAATAAATAATCTTGAATCATAATTAATCCCAAAAGCATTATAAATAGTTGGAATAACATCTAATTGACTACCTACTTTCGTAACATTAACTGTATCCATTTCACTATTCCAAAGAATAAAACTACTCTTATTTCTTGTAATTATTTCTTCTCTTTCAAATGTACTAGCTTCATTAATTTCATCTAAATCTAAGACATATGGATTATGATCACCCACTAAGGCTATAACAGTATCCTCGAGTTTACCTGCTTCATCTAGTTTTTGAATTAATAAAGAAAGGGCTTGATCAAGTTCCATTTGACTAGCCAAATAACCTGATATTCTTTCACTTAATCCTAAATTAAATTGTAAAAATTCTTCTTTATGTTTTCTTGCTTGATAATTTTCACTCCAACTATAACCAGAATGACCAGATACAGTTGCATAAAAGACCATAAAATGATCATCATTAATATAATCATCTACTGTCGTATCAATCATTTCAACATCACTTCTTGGCCATACTTTACAATTAACTCTTTTTTCTAGTCCATTACCACAGCCTAAGAAATTATCAAAACCCATACTCTTTAAATATTTATTACGATCTTGAAAAGTATAAGTATTATTATGATAAGCATAAGTATTATAATTTATTTCTTTAAATTTATTAGCAATACCTTGAGGAAAAGAAATATTTCCACTTCTAAACTTAGATAAAATATTAGTGGATGTAGCATATAAACCACTTAATTCTTGAAATTCACCACCAATAGTACTATAAATAGTTGGTGTATAAAAATTCTTAAAAGAAAAGCCACTGTTAACAAGCTTATATAAAGTTGGTGTTATATCTTCTCTAACTGCTATTTCATTAAAACTTTCAGCCATAAATAATATTAAATTTTTATCTTTAAAGATACCTGTATAATCATTTTGTAATGTTCCTGTATCATTAGCCATATATTCATGAATTTGTTTAATTGAACTATTTTTTTCATTTTCTTTTAAAAATTCAAAATCTATATCTAAATTATTATAATCATATACTTTTACACTAGGTTCATCATCTTGTTCATTTGGATCATTTAAAGGATTATCATTTACTATTTTATCTTGAAAACCAATTACTTCTCTTTTTAAATCAATAATCATGGCATGAATTAAACCAAAATAATCAATATTTAAAGATACATTATTAATATCATAATATAAATAATATGGAGAATTAATTTCTTCTTTATTAATATTTAAACTTAAAATAAATAATAAAAATACTAGTAATGATAAGCAAAAATAACCAAGATTCTTTTTCCAATTATTATGTTCAAAATCAATATGTTTATGAAATATACCAGATAAAATTAAAGGTAACAAAATTAAGATTATTCCAAGTATTCTTTTTAAAATTTCTATTAAACCAGTAAGGGCAAAATCTCCAACTTGATCAGCTATTTTTAAAGCTGAAAGTGAAACATAAAAGCCAAAATAACCATCAACTACATATTCTACTCCAAACCATATTGTAATTGATAACAGAATAAAATAAAAAATTATTTTATTTATTTTTTCTTTTTTAAATATTGTTGATATAACCCACAATAATAAACTAAAAAATGTTAAAAAGATTAAGATATTTATTAATGATATATTAAATATATCATTGTGAACTAATACCTTAAATAATAATTCTAAATAAATAAAACTAACTAAATAAATAAAAAATATTTTAATTTTTTTCATACTTATCATCATTTTTATTATAACACTTCTTTAAACTTTTTTATTATATTATTATTCTATTTACATTTTATTTAACACAAATAAGAAACAATTGTTTGTTTCCTATCAAGTATTACTCTTCAATATCGTTAGTAAAGAATACTAGATTGATATCAAAAAAGAAAATATGTACTAAGTAATACTCGTGTACATATTTTTATTATTAACTAATTATTATGTTTTATAGTACCATTTTTTAACAAATTAGATTCATCTTTTTGGGTATTTAAAGCCATACCTATTGTAAATACTAAAGATAAATAATAAATCCAAATCATTAAAACAACAATACTAGCAAGACCTCCATATAGAACACTATAATTAGCATAATTAGTGACATATATTGAATATACTTTCGTTCCAATTATAAAGCATATAGTAGTAAATATAGCACCATAATTTAAAACTCGATGACGATTCTTTTTATCTGGTGCAATTGAATATATTAATCTTATAATTAAGAAAATAAACACCCAAGTAATTGGTCCTTTTAATAAATTAAATATTAGAGTTATTTTATTAGTTACCATTGGATTTAAATTAACTTCTTTAATAAGAGTAACAATTATATTTCCAAAGACAGGGACAATTAACATAAACAATAATAAAATAACAAAAAGAAAAGATAAACCCATTGCTCTTATTCTTCTTTTTAACCAACTTTTATTGGGATTACCATATAAAGTATTACTAGCAATAATTATGGCATCTGCACCATTACTAGCTATATATAAACCAGCAATAACAGTTATAAAGAAATGAAGACCAGCTCCTATACCTAAGTTAGAACCTAAAACTAAATTAGCTATATCTTTGGAAAAAGAATTAGCAATAAAATTATAAAGAAAATCAACTGACAAATTAAGAACGGAAGCCCCATAAGAAATTAGACCAAATGTTGGAATTATGGCAAGACAAAGAAAAAAAGAAATATTACCTGGTAAAATAACCATTTCACTTCTTCTTAATACTTTAAAAAAGTTTTCAAAAAAGTCTTTGATTGTCAATTTAGCTTTTTTAATTCTTTTTTTCATTTGTTTCCTTTTTTCACTTTCATATCATCAATGGCTTCCGTTAAAGCATCTTCAATAGTTTTTAAATTACTTTCAATTATACTATAACCAAATTCTGCTCCATAATTATAAGGAAGTCTTTTTAATTCTTTATTTAATTTATGTATATAATTAATTATTTGTTTTTGAGTATATCCAACTGTATAAATAACAAATTCATTACCATCACTACGCATTAAATCACTATTATCAAGTTGGGTTTTAATTAAAGCATTAGCAAATGCTTGAATTTGTTTATCTCCTTCACTAACACCATACTTTTCATTTATTTCTGTTAATTTATTTAAATCAACAACAATTATTGCTTGAGGATATACAGTATTATTACTCCAAGATTTCATAAAATCACTTAAATATGTTCTATTCTTAAGACAAGTTAGTTCATCAATAAATCTAATTTTTTCATCTTTCTTTAATTTTCTAGCAATTCTTATCTTTTTAGTATTTTTATAAACAATAAAGCCAATAAATAATATAGCTATTATTACTAAAATAACATATTTAATAATTGTATTTAAAATATTACCATTTTCAACTACTTCTAAATGACTATTAAGTCCTTTATTAATCATACTAAATGTATCTAAATAATTAATATATTTATCTAATAATAAATGTAATATTTCATAATCGCTTCTAACTTTAAAAGTATATGTTGAATTAATATATGTTTCATATTTACTAGTATAATTATTTAACTTTTTATTATTTAAATATTTAAAATTATATGTATCAAGAATAATTATTACATCTTCTTTATTTAATTTATATAATTCTTTATTATCTTTATAAGTATTGATAATGATTCCACCTTCAATACCCATTAAATAATTGTAGATATTACTTCCTTCTTCAACATATACTTCTTCACCTTTTAAACTATATAAAGAATTAAATACTTTATCATTATCAGTTCTTGTAATAATTGATATATTGGCAAGTATACCATTAGAAGTATTCACATAATTATCTTCAATATTTTTATTAAAATCAAAATATAAATCTACTTTATTTTTATTTATTTGTTTAATTAATTTATTTAAATTACGATATTTAGATATATTAAAATATACACCAGAAAATTCACTAAATTCACGTAAATATTCAGCAACTATACCTCCATATTTTCCACTCATAATTACTTCATATGGTGAATTATTGATAAATCCATATTCATAATCAACACTACGTAAACGATCTATATCAGAATCTGTTATTTTAAGAGATTCTGTAAATAAATTAAATTCTTCTTCTTTTAAGTATTTACTACTAGATACATTCCAAGAATTAAAATATTTATATAATATGCTACTTAAAGTATCATCTATTCCACTTAAAGTATAATAACATTCTATATCACTTAAATGATAAACTATCTCTAAGTTATTTGCTAATATTTGATCGATATTTCTAATTCTAGGAACTAAAATAAAATTAGTTGTATCATTTAAAGAATTATATAATTCTTCATTTGTTTCATAAGTAGTAAAGTTTATATTAATATCTTTTAAATAATTTTTAACATATTCTTCATTAGTTTTTAAAATACCTATATTAGTATTTTCTAAATCACTATTTTGTTTAATGAAACTTTTTTCTTTACCTACTAAAATATAGTGATCTGTATAAAATATTTTAGAAGTATCATTAACATCTTCTTCATAACTTAATTTTATAAGATTATCTTCACTATTTGTAGTTACATAATTAAAATTAATACCATACTCTTCTGTAACATCATTTAAAAAATCATAAAAAACACCATGACCATCTTTACTAAATAAATTTTCATCTGGTGCTATATAAATATTATTAATATTATTGATATTGGTATTTATCCAAGTTCTTTCTGAACTAGTTAATTTTGTATCATCATTTAAAAATTTATATGTAATAATAGCTCCCAATAAAAGAACTATTATTCCTATGGCAATAAATAGCCATTTTTTCTTTTTCATTCTTCAGCACTACTTTCTGTTAAGCTATATTCATTCCAAACTAAATTACCATCACTATTAGCGTTTCTTGTTCCTACAATTAGATATTTTTTATCTTTATTTAGAACATTAGTTATATTTATTTCAATATCATATACTTTTAATAATGATTCACTAAATAATGTAATTACGCTTTCACCAAGTTTTTTAGCATTATCTATTTTAAGTCCATCATCACAATTAACATTAATGAAAATATTTGCTCCTTTAATATTGATAACTACTTTATTAATTAATGCTTCACTTTTTAAAGTATCTGTTATATCATTTTTTAATTCCTCAGTAATAGGTAAATCTTTAATATTATCTAGTCGATTGCCATAAACATCTTTAGATGAGCCATAAAAGAAAATAATTACAATTACTACAAAAGCTACTAGCCATAATATTAAGATTATTGCTAATACTAATAGTACTTTATTCTCTCTTAAAAACTTTTTTAATTTATTCATTAATTACACCTCTTTGGCAATATTATTATACTATATATTAATATTTATGGCAAACTGTAACCAAATTTGTCAAATAATCGTTAATTTACAACAATTATCTTTTTCTCGTTAATTTTTTATAACTAGGATTTTTACTATTATTAATATCTTCAACTATTTCTTCTAACTCTGTATTTGTTAAATATTCAATACTATTAATATTGATCATAGATTCACTTGATGGTACAAATTCATATTCTTTCGTCGATAATTTAGCTACTAATTCCGGATTAATATTACAATTATCATTTAACTTATCTTCATTATCTATATATAATTTAGTTTTTTTCATATCTTTAACATTTATATTATCTTTAATATTCAAAACCATTGAATAAATAAAACCACCAATATTTATACCTAGTGCTATTAAATTTAAAGGATTTAAAAATATTATAAATGCTATTAAATTAATTATTAAAACAATTAAATTGCCATTCATCATTATTTTATTACCTTTTATACTTTTATTAAATTCTTTTATACTCTCATCGAAGTTAATAAATTTAACTTGATTATGCATCATTTGTTGTAAAAGATTTTTCATTTCTTGTGTATTTTCATATTCTTTTACTGCATTACTAAAATGAACTTTTATTTTATTATCATCTTCTTCATAAAATAAAATATATTTATCATAATTACCATCATAATAATCTTTCATTATAAAACCACTTCACCATCTAAACTAAAACTTTTGGCATCTTTTATTTTTACTTTTATTATTTTACCAATTGTATCTTTAACATTAACGCCTTCAATATTAACAAGTTTCATTGTATCAGTATAGCCATAAACTTTAGCATTATCTTTTTCTGACTTGCCTAAAACTAAAACTTCTACTTCTTTATTTAATAATTTTTGATTACTTTTATTTGCATAATAGTTTACGAGTTCATTTAATTCATATAATCTTTGTTCTTTTTCTTCCAATGTTACTTTATCTTCCATTCTAGATGCTGGTGTACCTTCCCTTGGTGAAAAAATAAAAGTATATGCACCATCAAATTCACAAGTTTTAACAACATCTAAAGTTTCTTCAAAATCTTCTCTTGTTTCATTTGGAAAACCAACAATAATATCGGTAGTTATGGTTGCATTGGGAATCTTAGTTTTGATTTTATTAAATAATTCAATATATTCTTCCTTAGTATATCTTCTATTCATTCTTCTTAATATTTCATTACTACCAGATTGAATTGGTAAATGAATATAAGGCATAATATTTTTATATTTAGCAATAACATCAATCATTTCATCGGTAAAATTCCAAGGATGGGATGTTACAAATCTAATACGTTCAATACCAGTTTTAGCTACACTTTCAAGTAAATCACTAAACTTTTCGCCAATATCTCTACCATATGCATTAACATTTTGACCAAGTAAAGTAACTTCTTTATAACCTTTATTTTTTAATTCCATGACTTCTTTTAAAATATCTTCTTTTTTTCTACTTCTTTCTCTACCTCTTGTATAAGGCACGATACAATATGTACAGAATTTATCACAACCATACATAATATTAATCCAAGCTGTATATTTAGAATCTCTTTCATATTGCATTCCTTCTAAAACTTCATCACTTTCGGAATAGACCTCTATTTCTAATTTAGAAAATTCTTGAACTAATAACTTTGGTAAATCATATAAATTATGGGTACCAATAATAATATCGACAAAAGAATATTTTTCTTTTATTAAACTAACAAAATCTGGTTGTTCACTCATACAACCAGCAATAACTATTTTAACATCGTTTCTATTCTTTTTTAGATAATGACATTTTCCTAAAAAACCAATAACTTTATCGCGAGCATTCTCTCTTATTGCACATGTATTTAAAACAATAACATTAGCCTCTTCAATATTAGAAGTATTAACAAGACCTAATCTTTCTAAATAACTACGTATAGCTTCACTATCATGAACATTCATTTGACAACCATAAGTTCTTAAAAAATATTTCTTGTTAGTAAATACTTTTTTTATATCTTCATTTAATGTTATATATTTATTTTCTTTTTTTTCTCTTTTTTTCGCAACTTCTAAATCTGGTAAATGCATACAACCACTTCCTAGTAAAGTATTTTATCATAAATACTAATAATTTGAAAGCAGGTTTGTGATTTTGTAAATTACGGGATAAGTTTAAGGGTAGATAAATTTAATATTAAGATATATTTTGAAAGTTGCTAAATTTTTTAATCAACCAAAACCCGCTTTCAGTTGTAGATAATAAACTTTCTTATTTTAATTTGCAAGGGTTTCGACAAATGATGTCAAAACTTCTAATAATTCGACATTTTTACCAAAAAAAATCTTCCTAAATTAATAGGAAGATAAAATTTTTAGTCTTCTTGCTTTTTACTTAAGAATATTCCTAAAGCACCAACAGCACCAGTTACAACAACAATACTTACTACTAAAATAATAATAGCAGTTTTAGACATCTTTTTCTTTTCAACTTTAATACAATCATCTTTGCCATCTTCAACACATGCTACAACGTCTTTATCGCCCTCTTCATAAGCTCTATCAATATAACTCTCTAAATCAGTACTATAAGAAGTTCTAGCATAAATATCACTTATTATAACAAGTGGTGTACCATTGGTATTTGCATCTCTAAATCCAGCTTCATTAAATACTTTTACTACTTTTTGTCCTAATTCATAATCTGATCCATAAACTGCTGGATGAATTGTGGAAAATAATTCTTTCTTTACAATTGTAAATTTTTTATTATAAGAATCTAATCCTTCTAAATATTCTAGCTCAGCCTCACAATAACTGCAATCATTAGCTAAAAAGATATATACTTTAACTAAATCATCAGTATTTACTACTTCCTCTTTTTCTTCTTCTTTAACAGTTTCATCATTATCTTTACTCTTCGCTGCATTTACACTTATTGGTAAAATAAGAAGTAAACATAATAATAAACTTATTATCTTTTTCATTCTTAAACCTTCCTTCTACAAAAATTATAACACGCCTTTATTTAAAAATAAAGTTTATCATAATAATTTGAATTACAAATATTTATATAATATAATAATATTATATTTTGGAGGACTTTTTATGAAATATATTATTGATACAGATCCTGGTATAGATGATGCAATTGCTATTATGCTTGGTGTTAAAAATAACTTAGATGTTATTGGTTTTACTTTAGTAAGTGGGAATATTCCAGTTGTTAAAAGTGAAAAAAATTTAAAAATTATTCAAGATTTTTTAGAAACTAATATTAAAATGTACAATGGTAGTGTGGAAAATTTATGTAATCACCAAACTGCTGAATTTGCCCATGGTATTGATGGCCTTGGTTATGCTGTATTTCCTGACAATAATAAACGTAAATTTGAAAAATTATCGGCTGAAGATTTTATTATAAGTTCATCTAAAAAATATCAAGATAATTTAACAATTATTTGTTTAGGACCACTTACTAATTTAGCAAATGCAATTAAAAAAGATAAAACTTTATATAAAAGAATTAAACATGTTTTAATAATGGGCGCATCATACAATCCCACTAATATTGAAAAATATATTGAATTTAATGTTAATGTTGATCCAGAAGCAGCTGAACTTGTTTTTAATACTCCATTTGAAGATATAAAAGTTGTTACTCATGAAATTGGTATCACTTCTTTTATTGAACGAGAATACATGGATAATTTAAGAAATTCTGAGCATTTAGTTTCCAGATTTATTGGCGAAATGGCTCAAAAATATATGGAATTTAGTTATGAAAAATATGGTGTTTTGGGTCTTACAGCTCCAGATCCTACGGCAATTGCTTCAATTATTAATCAAAATGTTATTAAATTTGAACCATGTCAAATCAAGCTTGTTAAAAATAAAGATAATAAAAATGAATGTCATGTAGATTTAACTTCTAATAGTAATATCAAAATATCTACTAATTTTGACTTAGAATTATTTAGAAAAATATTTAAAAATACTTTTAATTAAATTTAATACTAATTTCTTCAATGTATTTTTTTGACATTCCTGCCACTTTTTTACAATGGCACTGTATCGTAATTTCGTCAAAAAAAGAACCTTAACACTTCTTCTCTATTTTTTCTTTACCACCCGTATGGTTATAATTTGTCAAAACTATAAATCCAAACTATCTTGATTTAATAAAAATTCCTGTATTCCAATTACTAATATACCTTCTTCTGTATACCAATGCTTTATGTTATCTTTTACAACAATTATTTTTTTAAATTCATCACCAATATTAAGCAATGGTCTTTCCTCTTGGATAGTTTTTTCTCTTTCTTCTAGATGTAAAGTACATTGAATATAATATCTTTTATAAGATTGATTACATACAAAATCAACTTCCAATTGCTTACGTTTATTTTTGTCCCTTACTTCTACAATTCCAACATCTACGTTATATCCTCTCATTAATAATTCATTATATATAACGTTTTCCATTAAATGATTCTCTTCTAATTGTCTAAAATTAATTCTAACATTTCTAAGCCCGATATCTGTAAAATAATACTTACTTGGAGTAGATATATACTTTTTCCCTTTAATATTATATCTTTCAACTTTATTAATTAAAAAAGAATCTAATAAATAATTAATATATGATGTTATTGTTTGAACATTAACATCTTTAATCATATTGCTTGTAAAAGTATTGGCTAATTTTGTAGGATTAGTAAGTGATCCAACTGATGAAGATAAAATATTTATAAGAGTATTTAAAACATCTTCTCTACCTACATTATTTCTTTCTATTATATCTTTTAAATATGTTGTTTCAAATAAATTCTTTAAATATGAGCTTTTCTCTTCTTCTGTCTTTTTGGTTAAAATATAAGGCATACCTCCATAAATTAAATATTCATTCCAAGCATCATCTTGGGTTCCTTTATAAGCAGAAACAAATTCTTTAAAAGATAATGGATAAATTTTTACTTCATCTCCACGACCTCTAAATTCTGTTATTATATCAGATGATAAAAACTTAGAATTACTTCCAGTTACATAAACATCAACATTTTCTATATGTAAAAAACCATTTAATACAAACTCAAAATCAGGAACATTTTGTATTTCATCTAATATTACATAATACATTTTTTTATCAACAATTAAACTACGAATATATTCATCAAGAACATCGGGATCTAAATATTTTTTATTTTTTCTTTCTTCTAAATCAAGTTTAATTATATGATCCTCATTAACTCCATTATCCATTAAATAATTCTTGAAAATTGGATCTAATAAGTATGACTTACCTGATCTTCTTATTCCAGTAACAACTTTGATCATACCATTTTCTTTTCTACTAATTAATTTATTTAAATATATATCTCTTTTTATTTGGGTCATTTTTATCCTCCATTGTATTTTTTTGGCATTTTTGCCACTTTTTTACAATGACATTGTACCATAATTTATAAACTTTTTTCAATATATTCATTGTATTTTTATGGCATTTTTGCCACTTTTTTACAATGGCACTGTATCGTAATTTCGTAAAAAAAGAAGCATTAACACTTCTTATCTATTTTTTCTTTACCACCCATGTATGGTTGTAATACTTTAGGTATTAAAACACTTCCATCTTCTTGTAAATTATTTTCTAAGAATGCAATTAACATTCTAGGTGGAGCAATTACAGTATTATTTAAAGTATGAGCAAATTCTTTAGTACCGTCTTCTTTTTTATAACGAATACCTAATCTTCTAGCTTGAGCATCAGTTAAATTAGAACAAGAACAAACTTCAAAATATTTTTGTTGTCTTGGACTCCAAGCTTCAATATCACAAGAACGATATTTTAAATCTGCTAAATCACCACTACAACAAACAAGTTTACGAACGGGAATATTAAGTGTTCTAAATAATTCAACTGAATAATTCCACATCTTATTGTACCATTCTTCACTTTCTTCTGGTTTACAAATTACAATCATTTCTTGTTTTTCAAATTGATGAATACGATATACTCCTCTTTCTTCAATACCATGAGCTCCAACTTCTTTTCTAAAGCATGGTGAATATGAAGTCATCGTTATTGGTAAATCACTTTCTTTTAATAATTGATCTTTATATTTAGCAATCATAGAATGTTCACTAGTTCCAATTAAATATAAATCTTCACCTTCAATTTTATACATCATAGCATCTTTTTCTTCAAAAGACATAACACCATTAACGGCATCACCATGAATCATGTATGGTGGTATACAATAAGTAAAGCCTTTATTAATCATAAAATCACGGGCATAGGCTAAAACTGCTGAATGAAGTCTAGCTATATCACCCATTAAATAGTAAAAACCATTACCACTTACGCGACCAGCAGCATCTTTATCAAGACCATTAAAACTGCTCATTATATCAGCATGATATGGTATCTCAAAATTAGGAACAATTGGTTCACCAAAACGAGCTTCTTCCACATTTTTAGAATCATCTTCTCCAATTGGTACATCATCTGCAATAATGTTTGGTATAACCATCATAATCTTTTTAATTTTGTCTTCAAGTTCTACTTCTTTTTCTTCACATTCCGGAATTTCTTTATTAATTTCTGCTACTTGTTCTTTAATTTTGTTTGCATCATCAATTTTTTTATCTTTCATTAAATTACCAATTTCACTACTAAGTTTATTTTTTTCGGCTTTTAAAGTATCAACTTTTACTTTATATTCACGATATTCTTTATCAAGTTCATATACTTCATCAACTAAAGGTAATTTCTTATCTTGAAATTTTTTCTTAATATTTTCTTTTACTAATTCTCTATTTTCTCTTATTAATTTTATATCTATCATTTTTATCTCTCTTTCTATTAAAATAAAAACCACAAAACACTCCAAGGAGCAATTCTGCGGTACCATCCTTTATATCACTTATTTGTTTGTAACGGAACAACCCGATATTTTTTAAATATACTCCGAAAGGAGATTCACAATATTACTTTATTAGTTTCCACCAACCACTAACTCTCTATTAAAAGTAATTATTGCTACTAATCTTTCATCTTTGTTTTATTTGTATTTATTCATTTGATTCATAACTTGTTTAATTTGTTTTTGACTAGGTTTTCTACCCATGCCACTCATCATTGTTTCAATCATCTTTTCATTAATTGGAGGATTTTTTTGCATGTATTTTTTAGTTATAAATCTCGATATTAAAAATCCTAAAATAACTCCTACTACTAAACCACCAATTAAATATAATATATTGGCTAACATTATCTACTTTTTCCTTTCTTTTCTTTCTTTAATAAATCTCTTATCTCTTCAAGTAACAATACTTCATCACTTTTGACAACTGGAGCTACTTCTTCTTTCTTTTCTTCTTCTTTTCCTTTTTTACCAAATTTATGAATACCATTATTGAAATTATTAATTATTTTAACAATAACAAATAAACATACAGCATTAATTAAGAAATCAATTACCGATTGAATAAAAGCACCATACATAATATGTGCATTTCTAAATGTAATCGATAAATTAGAAAAATCATGACCTCCTAAAATAATACCAATAAGTGGTGTAAAAATATTATTTACTAAACTTGTAACAATATTTCCAAATGCTGCACCGATGATAACACCAACAGCAAGATCAACAACATTTCCTCTTGAAATAAACTCCTTAAACTCTTTTAACATTTTCCTTCACCTAGTCTTATTTTATTATAACTAGTCATATTTTGCAAGAAAATTAAATAAAAAACTAAAGTTAGTTAACTTAATTTTTTTATTTGTTCATTATAATTATCACTCATACAAATGAATGAACCACTCACTATAATATCTAAATTATATGGCTTAATAATATCAATAACCTCATCATTTACTCCCCCATCAATACCAATTAAAACATGTTTATCTTTTAAATACGATATTTTATTAAGTACTTCTTTAATAAATGTTTGACCACCTTTACCTGGATAAACACTCATAATTAAAACATAATCTATTTTATTTATATATTTATCTAATATTGTCACATCTTCATTAGGATTAATCGCAATTCCTATTTTAACACCATTACTATGAACAAAATCTATTACTTCTTCAATATTAGGTGTACCATCTAAATGAACCGTTATCATATAGACATTTAATTTTATTAATTTTCTTATATACTTAAGAGGATCATTCACCATTAAATGAATATCTAATCTTAAAAATAAATCTTTTAAGTTACTTATTATGTCATCTATTTCAAAATTCTTTTCTGGAACATAAATACCATCCATTAAATCAACATGAATTAAATCAGCATCACTTTCATCAATCATATTTAATGTTGTTATCCTGTCATATTTGCTTTTTAAAAAACTTACTGATATCATAAAACCTCCTTATTTAATAGGAACATAACCTGCTTCTTCGGCAATCTTTTGACCATTACTTCCTAACAATTCTTCTTTTAATTTTGTTAATGTTTTATTTTTATTATCTTTTAAAGTAACCATGTAATAAGCAGATCTTAATGGATATTCTCCATTTTTTATTGTCTCATTATTTGGTTTTATGCCATTTACCCCAAGTAATTTCATTTGATCATTTTTATACATTGTATTAGCATAGTAATAATAAGAATAACCTATGGCATCAAGACCATTTTCATAACTAGATACATAATCAATAATCCCCATCATTGTTTCAATGTATTCTCTTTCTTCTGGTTCCCTCATCTTTTTACCCTTCATTACTAAACTAAGCATTCCTGTTTGGCTTCCGGAATTTTCAGGTCTTTGGTATGCTACTATCTTAGCATCTCTACCTCCTACTTCCTTCCAATTAGTAATTTCACCTGTATATATTTTTTGAATTTCTTCTAATTTTAAACTATCAACTTTATTATTAATATTAGTAAAGAAAACAAATGCTTCATTAACTAAAGGTGTAACTTCTAATTCAACATTTTTATCTTTAGCTCTTTTTAATTCATCACTACTTGGTTCGGTAACTACAATTAAATCTACTTCTCTATTAATAAGTTTAGTATAAGCTGGATCAGTATTTGTATAATTGGCAGTTAGATTAAAATTGGTTAAATTATCAATTAAAGCATCAGTTAAAGGTTGGGTAGCTAAAGATGCATCAATCTTTATTTCTTCATTATATATTACTTTTTCTTTTGGTTTATCTAAAACATTATCTTTACTATTATTTAAGAATAAAAATACTCCAAAACCTAAGGCAATACCTGTTAAGATTGTTATTATAACTATTACTATAATTGTACTTTTTTTCATATATACTCCTACTTAAATAAATCTTTTATTATGATTTCTGAATTATCATAAAATTCATCATATTCTTCATCATTTTTAACTTCTGCTAACATATAAATATTATCATTATATTGCATATATATTTTACTATTCATCATATTTATATGTAATCCTAAAGTATCTTTTTTATATTCATCATGATCCATATATAATTCCATATTTTTAACTAAATTTTCTTTAGTATCATATTTTAAATACTCATATGGAATATAATCATATATTTTATCTGTTAATATATCTTGTAATTTAACTTCTTTATTATTAGAAATAAGTTCATATGTAAATTCATTCTTACTTAACTTTTCATCAATAAAATCATAACCATCAAAATCTGTTATACTATAAGCTCCCTCTGATGCATCAAATCTTTTATAACTATTTAAATATATATCTTTACGATATTTATTATAATCACTTTTACTAAGTTCATAATTGTAGTTATTACAAGCAAAATAATAATATTCTTTTGGATATAAATAATATGTTTCACAGCTTACTTTATAAACACTATTTTCTTTTCTATTCTTTTTCAAATTATCTACTATATTATCTGTATATTCTTTAGCATTATCAGTATAAGAAGTTATAGAAATATCATAAATAGTATTATCTATTTCTTTAAAATATTGACAATTATCATATTCACATTCGGATAAATAAGTATAATCATCAAATTCATTAAATTTTCTTTCTATTTCTTTTGATTTATTAACAAATATATTATTATTATTTTTAAATTTATCATATATTATTAAATTATCAACCATATCTATATAATTTAAAGTAAGTCTATAATTTTTATCATATTTTTCTTTTAAATAATAAGTTTCATATTCTCCCCTTATTAACTCACAATCTTTATTATTTTGACATTCTTTATCATAATCATCAATAATTAAAGGATTATAAACATATACATTATTAAAATATAAATTTAAAGTAGCATTTCTAAATGAGAATAAATAATCATTTTTATTAAATGAATTCATAACTGATAAAGTACTATCTTCAACTTTACTATAATCTTTATTTATATTACAATCATAACAATAATTATAAGTATCTCCTAAAGTGAAATAGATATTATCTTCTGTTTCTTTATAAACTAATTCTTTTAATTTATCTATATCATTTATAACATCTTCAATAGTTATACTACTTCCTGTATTTAAATCAATATTTAATGTATCTAATACTAATCCATCATAATATATTAAAGCATCTTCATAATTATCAATATCTTCATCTATTAAAATAAATTCAATTGATAAAGTATTTTCAAATCCTAAGTAATTAGATGTAAATAATGTATGTTTATTTAAATCTACTTCTTTACTTAATTTTTCTATTTTACTTTTTACCTCTTCATTTATTTTCTCTTCTATTTTTTTATCCTTTAAACCATTTATACTTATATAATAAATATTTTTATTATTATTTAAATTATGTACTTCATAAGTTAAAGGATTTTCTAAATAGGATTTAGTTATATCAACTAAATATTTTTGATTATTTACTTTTTTAATTTCATCATTATTATTTGTTACATAATAGTATAATTCAAATCCTATAATACCTAATAATATTATAATAATTAAACTTAAAAATGCCTTCTTTTTCATAAATACCCCTCATTATTCTTTAATAAACTTTAAATAATTTTCATATCTTGATAATAATATTTTATTATTTTTAACTTCATTTATTATTTCACAACCATCTTCACAAATATGTTTACAATCATTATATTTACATTCTTTATCTCTGAATTCTATAAAACTATTTTTTATTTCTTCTTTATTATAATTATTAATATCTATTGAAGAAAATCCTGGTGTATCAATAATATATAAATCATCTACTTCATATAAAGAAACTAGTCTAGTAGTGTGTTTTCCTCTTCCTAGACTTTTTGATATTTCATTTGTTTCTAAGTTTAAATCTTTATCAAATTTATTAATAAGCGTACTCTTTCCTGCTCCCGTTTGACCACACACAGTAACTATTTTCTTACTTAAATATTTTTTTATTTTCTTAATATCATTATTATTAAATACTTTAATTCCTATACTTTCATAATACTTCATTATTTTATTAACATTTTTTATTTCTTCTTCTATAGCTAAATCCATTTTAGTTAAAATAATAACTGGTTCTATTTTATTTATTGTTATAATACTTATTAATTTATCAAGTAAAGTATAGTTGATATCTGGTTCTTTAATACTAGTAACTATTAATGCTACATCAATATTAGCGACATTTGGTCTTAGTAGATAATTTTTTCTATCTTTAACACTTTCAATAGTATTATTTTTAGTATCTACTAAGACTATATCTCCCACTAAAAGTTTAGTATTTTTAAGTTTTCCTCTAACTTTACAATTATATGTATTCTTATCTACTTTAACAGTAAATAAGTCACTATTAATTTTAATTATTAATCCTTCTAACATAAACCATCGTCACAACTTGGTTCTTCCGTAGTATTATCTGATTGATAAACCCAAATAGTAAATGTTGCTCCACTCGTTACTGGCGTTCCTGCTTCTCTACTTTGTTTATAAATTGTACCATCTAAATTAGTCTCACTTATAGTATATTTTACATCTAAAATAACACCTTGATCTTTGCAGAAACTTTCAACATCAGAAACAGCATAAGTACCATCAGTAAAATCTGGATAAGCTGCCCCAACAATAGCTTTATAAATAGTAATTCCTTCACCTTTTTTAAGAGATTTACCTGCTTCAACAGATTGTCTTACTATTTCATCATTTTCAAATTCACTTTCGGGATCATCAATTATCTCATCTTCGACATTGACAATAATACCTCTTGCTTCTAAAGATCCTTTTATTAAATTATAATTTTGGCCAGTATAATCTTCAATTAAAATTGTTTCATCACCAGTTGAAATATATAATTTTACTTCTGATCCTTTCTTTCTTTTTGTTCCCTCTAAAGGAGAAGTTTTAGCAACTTTACCTACTTCTACATTTTTAGATGCAATACTGTCTTCATCATCTGATACAGTAAATCCAGCATCTTGTAGAACTTTTACTGCTTCACTTGGCTCTAAATTTGTTACATCTGGCACTAATATATCTTCTCTTTGATTTAAAAAGATTATGAGTACAAAGACTAAAGTAACTACAATAATTAAGCCAACAAATACTGCTGCTAGTTTAATTAAAATTCCATTTTGTTTTTTCATATCATCACCCGTTATCTTTTTAACAATTATTTCATCATTTTCTTCTTTTTTATTATTATCAATATTTTTTTCAACATTCTTTTTTACTTCTTTTTCTTTAACTTCCGTTTTAACTTGTTTAAGTATTTTTGTATCATCACTAATCTCTTGATATTTTAATTTAATTTTTTCTTCATTAGCCCTTGATGGATCTAAGCAAGTTTTTAAATCTTCATGCATTTCTCTAGCATCGGCATATCTATTTTTAGGATTTTTAGCTGTTGCTTTAATTATAATATTCTCAACACTTTGAGGAATATTTGGTAATTCATCACGAATACTTGGAAGTGGTTCTTTTAAATGTTTAAGAGCAATTTCGACAGCATTCTCACCTTTAAATGGCAATTTACCAGTTAAAAGTTCATAAAATAATATCCCAATTGAATATATATCACTTTGTAAGGTTGCCCCTTTTCCACTTGCTTGTTCTGGTGGTAAATAATGAACACTACCCATTACGGAATTAGTTTGCGTAAGTTGAGTTGAATTTATAGCCATGGCAATACCAAAATCAGTAATTTTTACTAAACCATTTTCGAGTATCATAATATTTTGAGGTTTAATATCACGGTGAATAATATAAGAATCATGAGCAACAGATAAACCATCAGTAATTTGAAGAACGATATCTACTGCTTCCGATACAGTTAAACTACCTCTTTTTTTAAGTAAATCTTTTAAATGTTTACCTTCAATATATTCCATTACAATATAGTATTCGCCATTATCTTCCCCAACATCATATACTTCAACTATATTAGGATTAGATAAACTAGATGCTGCTAAAGCTTCTCTTTGAAATCTTCTTACAAACTTTTCATCATTAGCAAGATCTCCTCTTAAAACTTTTACAGCTACATTTCTATCTAAAATTGTGTCATATGCTAAATAAACATTAGCCATTCCACCTTCACCAATACTTTTTATAAGTTGGTAGCGATCACTAATCTTTTGCCCTTTCATTACCATCTTTTATTCACCATTCCTCGTTAAATATGCTATAGAGACATTATCTAGTCCTCCTCTAGCATTACATTTTCTAATTAATTTATCTACTTTTTCACTAATTTCTAATTCATCATCAATTAAAACTTTTTCAATTTGTTCATCCGTAAGCATTGTTGTAAGTCCATCACTACATAACATAATTGCTTCAATATCTTCCATATCAACAACTTCAAAGATATCTAAATCAACTTTTTCACTTGCTCCAAGTGCTTTCATTAAAACATTTCTTTTTGGATGAGTTTTAGCTTCATTTTCTGTTAAATTTCCTACATCTACTAACAAATTAACTAAAGTATGATCTTTTGTAACTTTATGTAATTTTTTATTTTTATTAATAACATAACCGGAAGAATCACCAATATTTCCAAATATTAAAAATGAACTAGTAAGAAGTGCTACAACAACTGTTGTACCAAGCCCTTTAGAATCAACATTTTCTTCTCCATAAGTTAAAATATCTTGATTAATTTCATTAATATTATCATTAAGCCAATTAATCGCATCTAACTTTGAACCAATACTCGGAATTTCATTAAAACGACTTCCAAGTTTGGTAACAACGATACTTGATGCTACTTCTCCTTTTCTGTGTCCACCCATACCATCTGCTACTACTAATAAATATTCATCACTTTCATTTTTTAAAATAGTAACACTATCTTCATTATGGCTTCTAACACGACCTGAATCTGTCATATAACAAGTTTTCATATTCTACACCTCTTTACTTCTAAGTTGACCACACGCAGCACTTATGTTACCCCCAAATTCTTTTCTAACTGTAACATTTATCCCATTATCTATTAATGTATCTTTAAATTCTTTTATTCTTGTACTTTTTGCAAAATCTATATTTTTAGTTTCATTATAAGGTATTAGATTAACATAAACATTCATGCCTTTTAAAAGTTTAGCAAGCTCTAAAGCATTGTCTTTGCTATCATTTACCATATTAAGCATAACATATTCTATAGTAACTCGTCTATTAGTTTTTGCAATATATTTTCTTAAAGCCTCAATTACTTTACTTATATTATACACTTTATTTATAGGCATTATTTTATCTCTTATTGTATCATTCGGAGCATGTAAACTTAAAGCTAGATTAACTTGTAAATCTAAATTACTATATTCTTCTATTTTTGGTACTAATCCACATGTTGAAACAGTTATATGTCTTGCTCCAATCGATAAACCTTTTGGATGATTAATGATTCTAATAAAATTAATTAAATTATCATAATTATCAAATGGTTCTCCTATTCCCATAACAACAACTGAATTTACTTTTTCTTTAATATCTTCTTCAATTAAAATAATTTGTTCCACCATTTCATAAGTTTCTAAGTTTCTAACTTTTTTAAGACGACCACTTTCACAAAATTTGCATCCCATATTACAACCAACTTGACTAGAAATACAAACACTTAAACCATAATCATGATACATTAAAACTGCTTCAACATAATTATTGTCTAAAAGTTCAAATAAATATTTTTTAACTCCCGTACCATCTTCTCTTTTTTTTATTTTAATAAAATTAATAGTATACTCTTCTTTTAATTTATTTCTTAAATCTTTATTTATATTAGAAAAATTATCTATATTATATTCTTTATGAATATATAACCATTCAAAAATTTGGGTAGCTTTATATTTCTTTTCACCCATATCTATAAAATAATTTTCTAAATCTTCAATTTTTAAATTCATTAAATTCTTCATAACTTAATTTTACTATAAAATGAGTAATTTGTAACGAAAAATGTCATTTTTTGCAAAAAAAAGAAAGGCATATGCCTCTCAAGGTAATTAGGTACGAGATATTGTACCTGTTAATTGTGGTATGTTTTAAAGTCTTCATCTGACTCGTTAATTTCTTAACAAGACTAAGTATATCATAATATTTTAAAGATAACAAGTACTTTTGTATAAATTTGTACACATTTTTTTAACAATAAATTTTTAAAGTGTAATTGTCCAAATATATCCACATTTTAATTTTCTTCATAAATTAACATTTATAATATCTTAAAGAAAGTGAAATTATGGAAAAATTAAGAAATTTACGGGAAGATGCCGAACTAACTCAAGAAGATATTGCCAATATCTTAGGAATTCATAGGTCTACGTATACCTCCTATGAAATAGAAAGAGATACTATGCCCATAAATCACTTAAATACATTATGTAATTATTTTAACGTATCGATTGATTATGTTTTAGGTTTTAATACTAAAATGCAATATCCCCATAATAGAAAAAATATTGATAAAAAATTACTAACGTCAAGACTTAAGGACTTTCGTAAAAATAATCATTTAACACAAAAACAAATTGCGGAAATATTTAAAATATCAAGAAGTACTTGGACCGGTTATGAATATGGTCATTATCAAATACCTACTCTAATTCTTTTTACAATTGCTAAAGATTATCATGTAAGTATTGATTATTTATTAGGAAAAATAGACGAATATTAATAACATAAAATCCTTTTTTTCATAAAATACTATGATACGAAAGGATGGTATAATGTCTAAAGGAATACTAACAGCAAGAGAACAAGAAGTTTTTGAATTATTAGTACTAAATAAAACAACCAAAGAAATAGCAAAACAATTAAAAATTAGTGAAAAAACAGTTAGAAATCATATCTCAAACACAATGCAAAAATTAGGAGTTAAAAGTCGTGCTCAAGCTGTCGTTGAATTACTTAAATTAGGAGAATTAACTATTTAATTCTCTTTTTAAATGTTTTATTTTCCCTTATTAATAATATAATTAATTAAGGTGACAATATGTTAAAAAAAATAGCAATTAAAAAAATTTTGATTGTATCTTTAGCTTTTATAATCTTATTAATACTTTATTTTTTTCCTGCTAAAGATGAAAATAACTTTACTTCTTCTCTTTCCTATGTCAATCCTACAACTATACCTATTTATTTAGTAGATCAAAATAATTTAGTATCTCGATTTGAGATAATTCAAAAAAGTAATAACACGATGGAATTAATTGATGAAATAATTAACAATTTAATTATTAATAATTTTGATAACAATTATATACCTGATAATTTTAAAAAAATAATTCCCGAAAATACAAAAATAATTAGTAAAGATTTAAATGATGGTTTACTTAAAATAAATTTTAGTAAAGAAATATTAAATGTTTCTTTAGAAGATGAAGAAAAAATGCTTGAATCAATTATTTACTCTCTAACAGAAATAAAAGATATTAAAAAAATAATGATTTTTGTTGAAGATGAACAATTAACTAAATTACCTAATAGTAAAAAAACTATTCCAACTATTTTAGATCGCAGTTATGGTATTAATAAAATATATGATTTAACAAGTATGAAAGATATTAATAAAGTTACCACTTATTATGTTAGTAAATTTGATAATTTATCTTATTATACTCCCATAACTTCTTATACTAATACTAAAAAAGAAAAAGTTGAAATAATTATTGAAAAACTAAAAACATCACCTACATATGATACTAATTTAGTAAGTTATTTAAATGCATCTGCTGAACTTTTAAAATATGAAATATTAGAAAATAGTGTTAATTTAAGTTTTAATAATGAAATATTAAATTTAAATAATAACTCTATAATTGAAGAAGTAAAATATTCAATTGCCCTTTCCATTAGAGATACTTATGATATTTATGAAACTATTTTCTTTGTTGATGATATTTTAATGGATGCTCATTTTATTTAAGTTAGCCTAAAAGCTAACTTTTTATTGAAATATTATTTCTTTTGTTATATAATTAACTTGTTCAGTTGTCCCCGTAGCTCAGCT
>CANRQF010000002.1 GCA_947632715.1 uncultured Bacilli bacterium
TATTGAAAATCTTATATTCAATGTCATTCCTTCTTTGTAATTCTACTTTACGTTAAATTTTTATGCGATTGCCTTAGGAAATATAAGATTAAATTTATTTATCTGTTATTTATTTTTTGTAAATATCAAAATATTAATAACAATTAATATCGTTAATAAGTTAATAATTATTGAATATAAAAACAAGAAATTGTTAATAACTTTTTGTTAGAAAGTCCAAAATATCTTATTATTATTATGTTTTTAACAATTTCAACATTAAATAAAATCTCTTTTTTTAAAAAAATTAATAAAAAAATGTTGATAACGTTGAAAATTGTGTGTAATATAGATTTTATCTAAAAAAGTTAATGTTGAAAGTTTGTTAATAAAAAAGTTTAACTTGTAATAAATATTTATTTAAGTTAAAATGAAATTGGGATATTTTTTGAAATGTGGGGTGAGGTATGGAAACACATGATTTTTTTACTAAATTTCTAACTCTCATGAGTGAAAAAGTTAGTGCTGGTTCTTATTCTGTTTGGTTTAGTAACTTAAAATTAGTTAGTATTACTGATTCAGAAATTATTGTTCAAGTACCTTTGCAAGCCCACAAAACTTTATTAAAACAACAATACATGGATATTATTGATGAAGCTACAATAACATTGTTAGGTAAAAGTTATAATTATACGTTCTTAACTGCAGATGAACTTAATGAAAATAATACTGTTACACAATTTTTGGATAACGATGATAATCATGATCATAATGATGATATACATAATAATGAAAAGAATGATTTAGAATGGGATACTAACTTAAATCCCTCAATGAATTTTGATAATTTTATTATAGGAGAATCAAATAGATTAGCATTTGTATCAGCGATGAATGTTGCTCAATCACCTAGTACAATTAATAATCCATTATTTATATATGGACGAAGTGGTATAGGTAAAACGCATTTAATGTATGCAATAGGTAATTATATTTATGAAAATTCAAATAAAAAAGTATTATATACAACTAGTAATGATTTTAGAGATGAATATGTAGAAATATCGAAAAAGGAAAAAGGAAAAGAAACTATTGAATATGCTAATAAATTCAAGAATAAGTATCGTAATGTCGATGTATTACTAGTTGATGATATTCAATTTTTAGTTGGTAATGAAGGAACTCAACAAGAATTTTTCCACACATTTGAAGCATTATACAAAGCTAATAAACAAATAATTATATCTAGTGATCGAAGTCCAGATGATTTAAAGAAAATTGAAGATAGACTTAGAAGTAGATTTACTTGGGGACTTCCGGTTGATATTTATCCACCTGATTTTACATTAAGATGTGATATTATTAAACAACATTTAGAAAATACAAGTATTAAAGGAAAAATTAATAAAGATGTTATAGAGTATATTGCTAATGCTTGTCCAAACGATGTAAGACACATAATTGGTACAATTAATAGGTTGCTTGCTTATACTGCAATGATGAGACCAAAAGTAATTAATTTGGATTTTGCAATTGAGGCAATTAAAGATTATGTATCTACAAATATATATCAAGAGAATACTATTTCCCATATTCAAAAAGTAGTTGCTGATTTTTATAAAATAACCGTAGATGATTTAAAAAGTAAGAAAAGAAGTAATAATATAGCATGGCCAAGACATATAGCAATGTATTTATGCAGAATTGAAACAGAAGAAAATTTACTAAAAATAGGGCAAGAATTTGGAGGGAGAGATCATTCAACAGTTATAGCAAGTTGTGACAAAATAAAAGCTGAATTAATTACTAATGAAACATTAAATGATACTATAAAAGAAATAAAAGCTAAATTATAGTTAATTATTTGTTGATAAAATAGAACTTATCAACATTAAAAATCTAGATAATAAAAGAAAAATTAATAAGTTATTAACAATTTTAACAGTATAATAATAATAAATATATAGAAAGAAGGAATAATATGAAATTTGTTATTGATAAAAATATTTTATTAGAGGCTCTTACTAATGTTTCAAGAGCTATAGGAACTAGGACAACTATTCCTATATTAAATGGTATTAAAATAGATTTAAATTCAGATGGATTAAGTTTAATGGCTAGTGATTCAGAACTTACGATAAGAGTTATGATACCAGAAAAGGATATAAAGAAAATTGATAAAACAGGAAGTATGATTATTCAAAGTAAATATATTCTTGATATTATAAGAAAAATGCCAGCAGATATAATAAATTTTGAAGCAGAAGATGAAAGTAAATTAAAAATATATACAGATAATAATGAATTTAGTTTAAATTGTTATGATATTAATGATTATCCAAATATAATATTAGAAGAAAGTAAAGAACCAATTACAATAAAAGATGAAGTTTTAAAAAGTATAATAAATGAAACTTCTTATGCTGTATCAACACAAGAAGTAAGACCACTTTTAACAGGTGTTAATTTAAAAATAGTTGGTGATATATTAGAATGTATAGCAACAGATTCATATAGACTAGCTAAAAAAAATATTAAACTTGCCAATGTTGTTAATAATGCAATTAATATTGTAATTCCAGGTAAAAGTATTATTGAATTAGAAAAAATGTTAGATACGGATGAAGATGTAATTATGCATATATTTAATAATAAAATATTATTTAAGTATAAAAATGTTGAATTTCAAACTAACTTATTGAGTGGAACATATCCTGATACAAGTAATTTTATTCCTAATGAATTTGCATATATGATTAATTTAAATTTGAAAGATTTTAATGATGCAGTTGATCGTGCTTCTTTATTAGCAGTTAATAAAGATAAAAATATTGTAAAAGTTTTAATAGATAATAAAACGATGATTATTTCTTCATCATCAAATGAAATAGGTAAAACAGAAGAAAAATTAACAATAGAATGTAGTAATAAAGAAAAATTGGAAATTGCATTTAGTTCAAGATATATGTTAGAAGCATTGAAAGTTATAAAAGATGATAGTATCTTATTATTAATTAATAGTGATGATAAGCCAATTTTAATTAAATCTATTAAAGATGAATCATTGGTAGAACTTATTTTACCAGTAAAAACATATTAAAAAGTTAGAAATTTACTAACTTTTTTTATTATATAAGAAAAACTGACAATTTTTTTAAAATAGTTATGTTATAGTAGGCTTTAATTTTTTAGGAGGCCATGTATGGATAACTATATAATTAATGAAAATACGTTTGCAGTATTACAAAAAGATGATAAAGTAATTATCTATGATGTTGATAACTACAGAGTTATTAACAAAAAAATTAAAAGATTAATCAATGATAATTGTTTAATATATGGTAGTGATTATTTAGGAAGAAAAAAATTTGCTCAAAAAATATTAAAAATAAAATACAAAGTACCAATTATTATATCTTTATCTAAAAATATTATTCTTTTACAAATTAATAATTTAAGAAATGAGGATTGCTTATTTATTGTTGGGAACAAAGTAATAAACTATGAAAATAAGGAAGATATGTTAAATATACAATTTGTTAATAACAAAGAATTAAAAACAAATATATCTATTTATAGATTTGAAAAATTGTTAATAAATTATCTTAAATTAATAAATTATTTAAATTATCAAAATAAGTAAAAATTTCTTTAAAAAGTACCTATTTTATGATATAATAAATATTAGGTATAGGAGTACTTAGATGCCTATTTTGTTAAACAGCAACTAAAAGAAGGTTAAATTATGAAAATATTGACATTAAAACTCTCCAATTTTAGAAATTATGAAAAACTAAAATTAATATTTAATGATAATTTAAATATTTTTTATGGCAATAATGGAATAGGTAAAACAAATTTAGTGGAAGCTATATATGTTTTATCATTAACTAAATCTTTTAGAACAAATAATGATCGTAATTTAATAAAAGATGGTGAAATAAGTACTAAAATAGAAGGCGAGGTAGAAACAAATACAACTAATGAATATGAAGTAGTAATTAATAAAGAAGGAAAAAAAGTAAAAATTGATAATAATGTTGTATCAAAACTAAGTGAATATATATCTAAAATTAATATTGTATTATTGGAAGCTGATGAACAAATTATATTTGAAGAAAGTCCTTCAGAACGAAGAAAATTATTAAATATTGAATTATGTAATATAAAAAATGATTATATTATTTATTTAAATAATTATAATAAGATATTAAAACAAAGAAATTTTTATTTAAAAGAATTATATTTAAATAGTAATGGTAGTTTAGAATATCTAGATATATTAACTAAAAAATTGATTGAATATGGTAAAAAAATATATGATTATCGAAAAGAATTTATAGATAATATTAATAAATATATATCTGATAAGTATAAAAGTATTTTTGAATATGGTGATATATTTATAAAATATAATAGTGATTATACTAAAAATGAAGATGAGATATTTAATTATTATAAAATTAATTATAATAAAGAATTGAATTTAGGAAAAACGTTATATGGGATTCATCATGATGATATAATTTTTCAATTAAATAAAAAAGATATAGCAATATGGGGGAGTAATGGTCAAAAAAAGAATGCAATTATTGCTTTTAAATTAGCTTTAATAGAATTAATATATGCTGAAAAGGGTAGTTATCCAATTTTAATTTTAGATGATTTATTTAGTGCTTTAGATAATTTAAAAGTTAAAAATATTATTAAGATATTATCAGATAATATTCAAACATTTATTACAACAACAGACTTAGAAAAAATTGATAATTCTTTATTAGAGAAAGCAGATATATTTGATATAGGTAATTGTGGTGTGTTTAATGAATAATAGATTTTTAAAACGATAAAGAAGGGTGGTAATATGGAAGAGAATAATTTACATTATAGTGAAAGTGATATTCAAGTATTAGAAGGACTAGAAGCAGTTCGTAAAAGACCAGGTATGTATATTGGTACTACTGATGTTAAAGGTCTTCATCATTTAGTATGGGAAATTGTTGATAATGCTATAGATGAAGCTTTAGCAGGTTTTTGTAATCATATTGAAGTTGTAATAAATAAAGATAATTCTATAACTGTAAAAGATAATGGACGTGGTATTCCAGTTGGAATTCATCCTAAAACAGGTATTTCAACAGTTGAAACCGTTTATACAGTATTACATGCTGGAGGTAAATTTGGTGGCGGTGGCTACAAAGTAAGTGGTGGACTTCACGGTGTTGGTGCATCAGTTGTTAATGCTCTTTCTAAATGGGTTGTTGTAACTGTTTATAAAGATGGAAAAATATATGAAACAAAATTTGAAAATGGTGGAAAAACTGTTCAAAAACTTACAGAAATAGGTACATGTGAACTTAATAGAACAGGAACGACAGTTTCTTTTAAGCCTGATCCTGAAATATTTGATACTGATATTTATGATTATGAAACTTTAAAAGTAAGAATTAGAGAATTAGCATTTTTAAATAAAGGATTATCTCTTACAATAAGAGATGATAGAGATATGGAAGATACTACTGGCGAAAATTTCCTTTATGAAGGTGGAATATCTGAATATGTTCGATTTATAAATCAAGGAAAAAATGTATTGCATGATGAGATAATTCATTTAACTGGTGAAAAAGATGGCATTATGTTTGAAGTAGCTATGCAATATAATTCTGGATATAATGAAAATATTTATTCATTTGTAAATAATATTAATACGCATGATGGTGGTACCCATGAAGATGGTGTAAAAAGAGCTTTAGTTAGAGTTATTAATAATTATGCGAGAAAAAATAATATATTAAAAGAAAAAGATGAAAATTTAAAAGAAGACGATGTTAAAGAAGGATTAACGATGATTATTTCCTGCAAACATCCAGATCCACAATTTGAAGGTCAAACTAAAGGTAGATTAGGAAATTCAGAAGTTAAAAATTTAGCTGATAGTGTGTTTTCTGAAGGGTTTGAACAATTTTTATTAGAAAATCCTGATTATGCTAAAATAATTATTGGCAAAGCAGTATTAGCAAGAGATGCGAGAATGGCTGCTAAAAAGGCTAGAGAAGCAACAAGAAAAAGTGATTTAGCTACAACTAATTTCTTTGGAAAATTATCTGATTGTAAGAGTAAAGATCCTACTATTTCAGAAATATTTATTGTCGAGGGAGATTCAGCTGGTGGTTCAGCAAAAGAAGGTAGAGATTCGATGACACAAGCTATTCTTCCATTAAGAGGTAAAATATTAAATGTTGAAAAAGCGAGATTAGATAAAGCACTAGGTAATGAAGAAATTAAAACAATTATTACAGCATTTGGTACAGGTATTGGTGAATATTTTGACTTATCAAAATTAAGATATGATAAAATAATTATAATGACCGATGCCGATGTTGATGGTGCTCATATTCGTGTTTTATTATTAACTTTATTTTATCGATTCTTTAAGCCAATTGTTGAAGCTGGACATGTTTATGCAGCGCAACCACCTTTATTTAGAATAATGCATGGAAAAACAAGAAAATATGTATTAGATGAACAAGAAAAAGAAGAATACTTAGCATCACTACCTGAAAATGTGAGAAATCGTGCTGAGATAGCTCGAATGAAAGGTTTAGGAGAAATGGATGCTGAAGAATTAAATGAAACAACAATGGATATTAATAAGAGAATATTAAGAAAAATTACAGTTGGCGATTGTATAGCAGCAGATGCTATTTTTGAAAAATTAATGGGTGATGAAGTTGAACCAAGAAGAGCATTCATAGAAGAAAACGCTATAAAAGTTAAAAACTTAGATGTTTAGGAGGTTGGTATGGATAACGAAGATAAAAATATAACAAATATTGATGAAAATTTAGAAAATGAATCAGAAAATATAGAAGAAGAAACAATAAATGAAACAGATTTTGGTGGTGAATTTCATGAAAGAGATTCTCACAAAGAAAACAACATTGTAGATGAAGTTAAAGATTCATTTTTAGATTATTCAATGAGTGTTATTACATCAAGGGCTATACCTGATTTAAGAGATGGATTAAAGCCTGTTCATAGACGTATTTTGTGGTCAATGTATGAAGAAGGAAATACCCCAGATAAACCACATAGAAAATCTGCAACAACAGTTGGTAACGTTATGGGACATTATCATCCACATGGAGATTCATCTATTTATGAAGCAATGGTTCGTTTAGCTCAAAGTTTTAATCAAAGATATATGCTTATTGATGGTCATGGTAACTTTGGTAATATAGAAGGTGATGGAGCAGCTGCTTATCGTTATACAGAAGCAAGACTTGCAAAAATTTCTTTAGAATTATTAAGAGATATTAATAAAGATACAGTTGATATGATACCTAATTATGATGAAACTTTGGAAGAACCTAAAGTTTTACCATCAAGATTTCCAAATATTTTAGTTAATGGATCTATGGGTATTGCTGTAGGTATGGCAACCAATATTCCTCCACATAATTTAGGTGAAATAATTGATGGATGTGTTGCTTATATTGATAATCCTGAAATTGATACTCTTGGTTTAATGCAATATATAAAAGGACCGGATTTTCCAACTGGAGGCATAATCTTAGGTAATTCAGGAATTAAGAAAGCATATGAAACTGGTCGTGGATCAATTACAATTAGAAGTAGAGCTAGTATAGAAGAACATAATAATCATAGTGTTATTGTGATAACCGAAGTTCCATATGGAGTAAATACACAAGAATTAAAAGATAAAGTCGCAGAACTAGTAAGAGATAAAGTTATTGATGGAATAACAGATTATCATACAGATTTAAAAGATGGTGTAAAAATTACTATTACGTTAAAAAGAGATGCAAATGCTCAAGTAATATTAAATAATTTGTATAAACATACATCTTTTCAAGTAAATTATGGTATTATTTTCTTAATGCTTGATAATGGTACACCAAAAACTCTTGGTTTAAAAGATATAATTTCTAAGTATATTGATCATCAAAAGGAAGTTATAATAAGAAGAACTCGCTTTGACTTAGCAAAAGATGAAAAAAGAGTACATATTTTAGAAGGCTATAAAATTGCTCAAGATAATATAGATGAAGTTGTTAGTATAATTAAAAATGCTTTAGATGATTTAGATGCAAAAACTAAATTAATTAGTCGTTTTTCTTTATCTGAAGTTCAAGCTGATGCTATATTAGAATTAAAATTACGTAGATTAACAGGTTTGGAAAGAGATAAAATTGAAGAAGAATTAAATGCTTTATTAAAAGAAATAGAAGAATTAAAAGCAATTTTAGCATCTGAACAAAAAGTATTAGATATAATTAGAAAAGAATTATTGGAAATAAAAGATAAATATGCTGATGAAAGAAGAACAACAATTGATATGACCGCAATTGATTATATTGAAGATGAATCTTTAATTCCAGTAGAAGATTCTATGATAATAGTTACTGATAAAGGGTATGTAAAAAGAACTAAAAATGATACATTTAAGATTCAAAATCGTGGTGGTGTAGGTATTAAAGGCTTAACTACAACAGATGATGATTTTGTAAGTCATTTATTAAATATTAAAACACACGATTATGTTATGTTCTTTACTAATAAAGGTAAAGTGTATAGATTAAAAGGCTATGAAATCCCAGAATTTAGTAGACAATCAAAAGGATTACCAGTAATTAATCTTTTACAAATTGAAAAAGGCGAAAAAATTAATACTATAATTAAGGTAACGAATGATGATGAAGCTAAATATTTAATGTTTGCAACAAAGAAAGGTATTGTTAAACGTACCGATATAAAAGAATTTGAAAATATTAGAAATTCTGGTAAATTATGTATTAATTTAAAAAATAATGATGAATTACTTGCTGTTAAAAAGACGAATGGTAATAATGTAATCTTATTAGGTAGTAGTAATGGTAGAATGGTTAAATTTGATGAAAATGAGATTAGAGCAATGGGTAGAACTGCTACGGGAGTAAGAGGAATTAACCTTGGAGATAATGATAATACTTGTATTTGTTGTGAAGTTGCTAATGAAGAATCAATGCTTTTATTAGTAACAGAAAAAGGTTATGGAAAACGTACTAAAGTTAGTGATTTTAGACAAACAAAACGTGGTAGTAAAGGTGTTCTTGCTTTAAATATCACTGAAAAAAATGGTAAATTAATTGCTTCTAAAGTTGTTGAAGAAGATAAAGCTGCTGTAATAATGACTAACGCAGGTATAACAATTAAATTGCCTGTTGATCAAATATCTATTTTAGGTAGAGTAACTCAAGGATTAAAATTAATTTCATTACGTGATAATCAAACTGTTGCTACGGTTAGTGTTGTTGAAAAAAATCAAGAAAATGAAGAATTAATTGAAAATGAAACAACTGAAAATAGTGAGCAGGTAGATGATTCACAAGTAATAGTAGAAAACGAGAATCACAATTAATTTAAAGCATAGGTGTTTTACCTATGCTTTTTATACAATTTGATATTATCAAAATGATATTAACAAAGTATCAATAACTATGTTTCGCGTGAAACATAGTTACACACATTTTAAAATAATAATAATTTATTTTAATTTTATATATCTATAGGAGTTATTTTAAAAATAGTAATATAATTAAACAATAATTAAATCAAATTTACTTAATATAAAAAATTTATTAAACATATCTAATAAAAGTTTTTAATGTTTCACGTGAAACATTAAAAATATCAACTAATTAAATTCAAATTAATAAATTAGCAATTTTTTTATGTATTCTTTGTAATTTCTAAAAAAATTAGTACAATGTTTCACGTGAAACATATAAAAATAATCTAATTATCAAAATATTATTTTTAATTTCATAGTATATATATTAAATAATATTAAAACATATAATTTAAAATACATTTATTATACAAAAAATAAATCAATGTTTCACGTGAAACATTGATTGGTAAAATACGTTAAATAAAATTTTGAAGTCTTAATAATTATTAAAAGTTAATTATGTTTCACGTGAAACATAGTAATATTTTATTTTTTTTAATTGCATTATAATTCAATTAATTATTTTTTTATATTTAACTTATTAAATTAATAAGAAAATAAGCAATAATAATGTTAAAAATGCTTTGAATTAGAGTATTGATAAACAAAAATTAATATATAATATAAATGATCAAAATAATAATATTATAATAATTAAATTGGATAACAATGTAAATTATATGTATTTTAATTATATTAAAACAATGTTTCACGTGAAACATTAAGTTTGCATAACTAATAATAATATGCTAATATTAAGTTGCACAACAAATATATTGTAACCTGGTCAGAGTTGGAAGACAGCAGCCATATCAATCCCTATTTGTGTGTGCTTTTTTTAAGGTGTAATTTATGAATGAATATTTAAAAATAATATTAAAAGAATCACAAAAAGCAATAAGTGATAATGAAGTTCCTGTAGGAGCACTAATAATAAAAGATAACAAAATAATTTCCAAAGCACATAATAATCGTCAAAGAAAATATAATGTTTTAGGACACGCAGAAATAAATGCAATAATAAAAGCCGAAAAAAAATTAAAAGATTGGCGATTAGATGATTGTATTATGTACGTTACACTCGAGCCTTGTGAAATGTGCAAATGCATTATTAGAGAAAGTAGATTAAAAAAAGTATATTATTTATTAGATGGCAAACAAAACACTAAAAATGATAATAAATTTCAAAAAATAGATGAACAAATGTTCGGTAACAGTGAATATAAAAATAAAATAGAAAATTTTTTTCAAAATTTAAGAAATAAATCTTAATTATAATTAAAATTATGATATAATAATACTGAAAGGAATTTAAAACATCATGAAATATAAAGTTTTGTATAGAAAATATCGACCAGATAATTTTGAAAATGTAGTAGGACAAGATTATATCGTAACAACGTTAAAAAATTCTATACTTAATGGTACAGTTTCACATGCTTACTTATTTTCTGGACCTAGGGGAACGGGTAAAACATCAACTGCTAAAATTTTTGCTAAAGCTGTTAATTGTTTATCACCAGAAAATGGCTCTCCATGTGGCAAATGTGAATTTTGTACAAACTTTAAAGATAATCCAGATATAATAGAGATGGATGCTGCTTCAAATAGGGGTGTTAATGAGATTCGTAGTATTATTGATAATGTCAAACTTACACCTACTAATGGAAAATATAAAGTATATATAATTGATGAAGCACATATGTTAACAGATGAAGCTTTTAATGCTTTGTTACTTACATTAGAAGAACCTCCAAATCATGTTATATTTATCTTGGCAACTACTAATGTTGAAAATGTGCCAATTACAATCCTTTCAAGATGTCAAAGATTTGATTTTCAAAAGATTAAAGTTGATGATATTGTTAAAGCGTTAAAAAATATAAGTAATCAAGAAAATATTGACATTGAAGATGATGCATTAACAGAAATTGCTTATTTATCTGAGGGTGGAATGAGAGATGCTTTGAGTTTGCTTGATCAATTATCGAAATTGAATGAAAAAATTACATTAAAATTAATTGAACAAGAAGTTAAGGTAGTATCTCAACAAACAGTAATAAATTTAATAGATTCTATAGAACATAATGACATTAATGCTTTTTTAACTATATTTGATAATTTAAGAAATAGTGCTGTTGATTATAAGAATTTAGTAAAAAGAATTATTGATATAATAAGTAAAAAAGCCTTAAATTTAAAAAAATCATTTAAAAGTAGTAATTTAAATTTTGAAGATTATAAAAAAATAATTTTTGAATTATCTAATACTTTAGTTAAAACTAATATTAATGTTGATAATTATACAATAATGGAAATGATATTATTAAACTATTTTAATGTTATAAATAGTGAAAATAACCCTAGTAAAGTAGAGAAAAGCATTGAAAGCGTTAAATTTAAAGAAGTGGAATCTAATACTTTAATAGATGATAACTTCATAAACATCCGAATAAATAATTGCTTTGTAAATGCGAAGAAAAATTATTTGGAAAGTGCAAAAACAGAATTAGAAAACTTAATATCAAATTATCAAATAGATGGTAATATTAAGACTATATTATTAGATTCAAATGTAGTTGCTGCTTCTCAAACAAATTTAATATTTACTTGTAATAATAACCATAATGTTGATAAAGCTAATAAATTATTAGAAGAAATAGAAAAATATTATAAAAATGAGTTAAAAAAAGATTATAAAATAGTATTTTTAACAACAGATAGATGGATTAAAGAAAAAGAAAAATATATTGAAAATATAAAAATGAATAAAACATATTCTTATATTCAAGAGAAAGACACAAAAAATAATGAAGAAGAGAGTATAGTGAAAATAAATGATGTATTCAATCAATCAAAGGTTGAAATTATATAAATTTTAGGAGGTGAGATAGAACATGAATATGCAAAATTTAATGGCACAAGCTCAAAGAATGCAAAGAGATATAACTGCTAAAAAAGAAGAATTAGAAAGTATGGAATTTACAGGAAAATCAGAATGGGTAGAAATGGTTTTTAGTGGAGGTCGTGTTTTAAAAAGTGTTAAAATTTTAAAAGAAGGTACTATAAACGAAGATGATAAAGAAATATTAGAGGATATGATAAAAATTGCAACAAAAGATGCTTTTGTAAAAATAAATGAAGCAATGGCAGATAAATTAGGTCAATATGCTGGAGCATTGGATGGTTTAATGTAATATGATATATCCAGAATTGCTTCAAAAATTAATTGACTATTATAAAAAATTACCCACAGTTGGTGAAAAGTCTGCAGAAAGAATGGCATTAGCAACATTAAATTTCAAAAAAGAAGATATAGAAAGTTTTGCAAAAGTTTTAGTTGATAGTAAAGAAAATTTAAAACAATGCAAGATATGTGGTAACTTAACAGAAAATGAAATATGCCATATTTGTGAAAATGAAAATAGAAATAAAAATCTAATTTGTGTAATTGAAGATTATAAAAGTGTATTTTCGTTTGAAAAAGCGGGACGTTATAATGGCGTTTATCATGTATTAAATGGGCTTATTTCACCAATGGATAGTATTGGACCAGATGATATCAATATATCATCCTTAGTAAAAAGGGTTGAAAATTTAGAAAATCCAGAATTGATATTAGCATTGAAATCTTCTATTGAAGGTGAAACAACAACAATGTATATAAAGAAAATTTTTGAAAAGAAAAATGTTAAAATATCAAGATTATCTTATGGCTTGCCTATGGGAGCTGAAATAGATTATTTAGATATTATCACATTAGATAAAGCTTTAGAGGATCGTAAAATAATCTCAGAATAAAATATATTTATAGTCATATAATTTAATGGGTGAAATAATTGAAAAACAAATTGGGATTAATTTTAAAAAAGATAATATTTGCTTTTGGTGCTATTTACTCAATAAATTTAATATTAAGCAATGTTGGTATATGCTTACCGATAAATTTGGCAACAATTGGTATTACTGCTTTTTTGGGTTCTCCCGGTTTATTGTCTCTATTTACCATCCTCTATATAGTTCATTAGGAGGCTATTATAGAAAATAAACAATTAGAACAACTAATTACGTATTATAAAGAAAAAAAGTTAGCACATGCTTATTTAATTTCTACAAATAATATTGATAAATGTTATAAAGTTCTTTTAAATGTTATAAAGAACATTTTTTGCGTAGAAGAATATAAGGAAAATTGTAATAAATGTTCTTTGTGCCATTTAATTGATATAAATAACTTACCTAGTTTAAAAACGATTGCTCCCGATGGTCAAATGATAAAAAAAGAACAAATTATGGAATTAAAAAGTTTATTTTCAAAAGATTCAATATATACTAATGAATCAATATATATAATTAAAGAAGCAGAAAAATTGAATAAAGAAGCTGCAAATACGATGTTGAAATTCTTAGAAGAACCAGAAGGAAATGTTATAGGATTTTTTATAACAAATAGTAAAGATAACATGATGTTAACTATAAAAAGTCGATGTCAGTTAATTGATGCCTATTTTAATAATTCTGATTTTGAAGAATTAAATATTGATAATGAAACATATGAAAACTATATAAATATATTAAATGAATACTTGTATAAAGTAGAAATTGAAAGAAAAGAATCAATAATTTATAATAAAGAATATTTAAGTAATTTAGAAAAAAGTGAAATAATAAAATTATTAGATATTATGTTAAAAATATATAAAGAAAAAATGGAATTATCAATTTTAAATAAACATAATGATAAATTTTCATTTTTAAATAATTTTTCATATCAAAATTTATCAAGTAAAGTAAATTTATTAATTGATACATTGAACAGAATAACTTATAATGTAAATGTTGAATTATTGATGGATGATTTTGTATTAGAAATGGAGTTGCTAAATGAAACTTTATAGTGTTATTTTTAAAGAACATGGTAAAAAATATCATTTTGTTGGTGAAGATAATTTAGAAATTGGTAAAAATGTTATTGTTGAAACAGAAAATGGATTACAATATGGCAAATTAGATGGTATCATTGATACTCATTTTGACGATTCTAAATATAAATCTATAGTTAAAATATGTACTGATGAAGATAAAAATTATTATTTAACATTACTAAAAGAAAATAAAGAAGCGTTACAAAAATGCAAAGAATTAGTTAGTAAAATGAATTTAAATATGACCGTAATTAGTGCTGATTTTAACTTTGATAAATCACAATTACTATTTGGATTTTTAGCTGATGAACGTATTGATTTTAGAGAACTTGCTAAAAAACTTGCCTCAATCTACCATACAAGAATAGAATTACGTCAAATTGGAGTTAGAGATAAAGCTAAAAAAATTGGTGGCTTTGGTGTATGTGGTCAAACTATTTGTTGTTCAAGATTTCTAAATCATATTGATACTATTTCAATGAATATGGCTAAGAATCAAAATTTAGCATTGAACCCATCAAAAATAAATGGTTTGTGTGGTCGACTATTATGTTGCTTACAATATGAAGATGAAAATTATTTAGAGTGTAGCAAAGGCATGCCTTCAATTGGTGATAAAATAAAAACCCAAAATGGTGAGGGAGAAGTTGTAAGTGTAGATGTTCTTAATAGAAAATGTAAGGTTTTAGTTGGTAGTAATAAAGAAGAAGTAGAAATTAATAAAAATGAATGAAAAAGTACTTAATGATTTATTTGATTATGACAATTTAAAAATTTATCAAAGTAAAACTGGGTTTAAATTTTCAATTGATTCAATTTTACTTGCAGAATATGTTAAATTAACTAACAGAACTAAAACTATACTAGATTTGTGTACAGGTAATGCAGTTATACCTTTAATATTATCAACAAAAACTAATTCTTTAATGGAGGCATTTGAAATTCAGGAAGAAATGTATAACTATGCAAAAGAGAGCATTGAATATAATAAAAAATCATCACAAATAAAAGTGTATAATTCTGATATAAAGAATATTGATGATTTCATATTTAATAAAAAATATGATATAATAACTTGTAATCCGCCATATTTTAAAGTAAATAAAACGGATTATATTAATGAAAATGAAATGTTAGCAATATCAAGACATGAAATAAAAATATCATTAGAAGAAATATTTGAAATTGCTTCTAGACATCTTGAATGTAAGGGAGAATTTTATTTAGTACATAGAATAAGTCGTTTAGATGAAATTATTATTTATGCAAACAAGTATAACTTAAATGTTAAAAATATATGTATGATTCAAACAAAGAAGAATGTTCCGCCTTATATAGTTTTAGTAAGATGTATCAAAAACGCTAATTTAGGAATTAAAATTAGTAATATTTACAATATAGAAAATAAAAAAACATATCAAAATATGTTTAAGGAGGAGTTATGAAACTAGTAGTGGGATTAGGAAATCCAGGAAGAGAATATAAAAATACAAGACATAATATAGGATTTATGGTATTAGATAATTATTTAGGAAAAGTTAAATGGAAAAATAAAATGGAAAGTAATTATTATTTAGATGATAGTAATCAAGTAATATTTATAAAACCACAAACATATATGAATTTATCTGGACTTGCCGTAAGTAAAATAGTAAATTATTATAAAATTGATGTTCAAGATATACTAGTTATTCAAGATGATTTAGATATGGAAATTGGATCATATAAATTAAAAAATAATAGTTCATCTGGTGGACATAATGGTTTAAAATCAATTATAAATGAATTAAATAGTGATAAATTTGGTAGACTAAAAATAGGAATTGGTAAAAATAATCGAATTCCTGTTGATAAGTATGTTTTATCAAAATTTAGTAAAGAAGAATTAGAAGTAATTAATAGTAATCAAGATAAATTTAATACAATAATTGATTTATTTATAAAGGAAGAATTTGAAAACACTAAACAAAAATATAATCAATTAAATTAAGAGGAATATTATGGATTTAAGTAGTTATTTTAATTTTAAAAATAATGGTATAACATATGGGTTAACTGATGAGTTAATCGCTTTTTACGTTGATGAATTATTTAAAAAAGAAAATAAAAATATTATTCTAGTAACAAGTAATTTATACGAAAGTAATAAATTATATAATATTATTAAACTTCATAATGTTAATACAGATATATTCTTAATGGATGATTTTATAACTTCAAAAGTAGTAGCTATGTCACCTGAATTTACTTTAGGAAGATTAAATGTATTAGAAAACTTAAAAAATAGAAAAGAAATAATTGTAACTAACTTAATGGGATATTTAAAATATTTACCAAATAAAAATGAAATAAATAGTATCAAACTTACTAAAGATATAGATATAAATCGAAATGAATTTATTAATAAACTAGATGATTTTGGTTATAATCGCGAATCAATGGTTACTACTTCAGGAGAATATTCTGTAAGAGGATTTATTATTGATATCTATGTTATAAATAAAGTACATCCAATTAGAATAGAATTCTTTGGTAGTACGATAGAAAGTATTAGATATTTTGATGAGAATACCCAAAGAACTTTAGAAGATATTAATGAAATAGAAATACTACCTTTTAATGAAATAAAAACTCTTACTAATAGTAGTCTATATGATTATACCGATAATGGAATAGTAGTTTATTTAAATAAAAATCAAATTGATGTTGCATATAATAAGTTACTTGATGAAATAAATGAATATAATGAAGATAAGAATACTCAAGAACAATATATGTATGAGTTTAGTGATATTAATCCAACTTATGAATTATATATTGATACAATTAGTAATAAAAGTGATATTGCCGCAATGGAAATACCTCAATTTAATGAAAATTTTGAATTATTAGAGAATAATTATCATAAATGGATAAAAGAAAATAAAAAAGTATATTTTTATTTATCTAAAACTAGTGAAATAAAGATTATAAAAGGTCTTATTCCAAATGCTAATATTATTAATAAAGAGATTAGTAAAGGATTTGTAATTGGTAATATAGTATGTATTTCTGAACATGATATTGGTGTTCATACAACTATTCAAAATAATTATAAAAATAATCTTCATATTGGAACTAAGATAAAAAATTATAACGATTTAGAAAAAGGCGATTATATAGTACATCCAATGCATGGTATAGGTATTTATAATGGTTTAGTAACTTTAACTAAGGATGGAGTAGAAAAAGATTATATTCAATTATTATATGAAGGTAATGATAAAATATATATTCCTGTTGAAAAAATAAATAATATCTATAAATATAGTAGTAAAGATGGGGTAGCTCCAAAAATTAATAAACTTAACTCACCTAATTGGAATAAAACAAAAAATTATATTAAAAGTAAAGCTGAAGATATATCTAAAGAATTGCTTGCTTTATATGCAAAAAGAGCAAAAGTTAAAGGTATACCTTATAAAGATTATGAGGAAGAAGCAGTTTTTGCTAGTTCATTTGCTTATACAGAAACTCGCGATCAAACGAAAGCTATATATGAAATTAATAAAGATTTAAATAGTGTTAGACCAATGGATAGATTATTATGTGGTGATGTTGGTTTTGGTAAAACTGAAGTTGCCATGCGTGCTATTTTTAAAACTGTTATCAATAATATGCAAGTTATGTATTTATGTCCTACAACAATATTATCTAAACAACAATATAATGTTATTAAAGAAAGATTTAAAGATGTACCTGTTGAAATTAGACTTTTAAATAGATTTACTTCCCCAAAAGAAACTAAAGAAATATTAGATAAATTAAGTAAAGGAACAATTGATATTTTAGTTGGTACTCATCGTATTTTAAGTGATGATATTAAACCTAGTAAGCTTGGTTTACTTGTTGTAGATGAAGAACAAAGATTTGGTGTTAAACATAAAGAAAAAATAAAAGAACTAAAAAATGATGTTAATGTTTTAACTCTTTCTGCAACACCAATACCAAGAACATTAAAGATGGCTTTATCTGGTTTAAGAGATTTATCAATAATTGATACGCCACCAGTTAATAGATATCCTGTTCAAACTTATGTTATTTCTGAAGATGATTTATTAGTAAAAGATGCAATCTACAAAGAACTTGGAAGAAAAGGACAAGTATTTATTCTTTATAATAGAGTAGAAAAACTAGAAAGTTTAGTAGATAAGATTAAATCATTAGTTAAAGAAGCAAGAATATGTTATGCTCATGGTCAAATGTCTAAAGAAGAGTTAGAAAATATCATGGATGCTTTTGTTAACTATGAATATGATATTTTAATTTGTACAACAATTATTGAAAATGGTATTGATATTGCTAATGCTAATACTTTAATTGTTTATGATGCTGATAACTTTGGTTTATCCCAATTATATCAAATAAGAGGTAGAGTTGGAAGAAGTGATAAAGTTGCTTATGCCTATCTACTTTATGATAAAAAGAAAATGTTAAATGAAATAGCGATAAAAAGATTACAAGCTATTAAAGAATTTACGGCCTTAGGTAGTGGTTATAAAATTGCCATGCGTGATTTATCTATTCGTGGTGCTGGTGATATCTTTGGCAGTAATCAAGCTGGTTTTGTCGATGCTGTCGGACTTTCTTATTATATGAAATTAATTGAAGATGAAATGGCTAAAGCTAAGGGTGAAGAAGTAAAAGAAGAAGATTTATCTAATAAAAACTTAATCGAAGTTTCTACCCATATTAAAGATGATTATGTTTCAGATGAAGATATTAAGATTGAAATTCACCAAAAAATTAATGAAATTGATTCATTAGAAAAATTAAATTTAGTTAAAGAAGAATTAGAAGATCGTTTTGGTAAAATAGATGAAGATATGGAAATATATATGTATGAAGAATGGTTTACTAATATGTGTGAAGAATTAAATATTAAAGAAGTTGATAAAAATAATCGTACTATAGATATTGCTCTTTCTGAAGAATTATCAAGTACTATTGCTGGTGATAAGTTATTATTAGAAACAATGAGTATATCTAATAGATTTAATATAAAATATCGTAATAAACAAATTATAATTAGTTTATTATATAATAACTTAGATAAACACTACGTATATTATTTAGTTAAGTTATTATTAGCAATTAAAGAATGTGTCAAGAATTAAGGATTATTAATTTTAAATAAATGGTGAAATGTTATACTAATGTTAGAGGTGTGATATGGAGAATAAAAAGAAATTTATAATAGTATTAATAGTTACTATTGTAATTATTTTAAGCATAGTTTTGATTAGTATTTTAATTATGAACCATAATAATAAACAAGACGATGAAAATAATAATACAAAAGAAGAAGAAAATCAAATTGTTATTAGTAAAGATTCTATTATGAATTTAGCCCAAAATGAAGACTTAAAAATAAATACTGAATTTAATAATAATGTTTTAGTATCTTCTTATCAAATGGATAATAGTAATTTAGATATTAGATTAATAAATGATAATGGTTTGTATTTAGTTGGCAGTAATAATCATAAAATAAAAATCAATAATTTTAAAGAAACAGTTGTTACTATTATTGATGCTGAAAATAATTGTTCTTTAGATGATACTGATATATTAATATTAACTACTGAAGGTAATTTATATGCAATTGAACATGCAAGTGGTGCATATAGATTTAATCAAAGTTTTTATTTAAGTTTTAATGATATGACTAATTATAATTTGCGTTTAAAGAAATTAAATAAAAATTTAAAAGTATTAGCTATCACCAATATAACAGATGATTCTAGAGGTAATACTTGTTCACTCGGAAGAAGAGTGGTTTATGCTAGTGATAATAATTATTACTATTATGATACTTTTGAAAAAATAGATAATTATATTGAAAAAGAAATATATCCAAGTGTATGTCAAATAGAACCTGATTGTGGTTTATTAGTATATCATGATCAAACTATATCAATAGATAATAATAATCTAATTAAAGATATGCAAGGAAATAATATTCTTTATAAAGAACATTATATAGATAAAAATGGAAATATATATTTAATATCTCAAAATGATAATTTAAATATTTTCAATTTTAGAGTAATAGCTAATAATGTTTTACATAATGTAACTTATAAAAAATTAAAAAATGTTACTCAAGAAAATAATAAAGTAATATTTATTTTAGAAGATAATACAAATATAACTATTGAACTAGGTGAATAATTAATTTATTCATCTTTTTAAATATTGTTTCTATAATAATTAATACAATTCTTTATTAATATTTAATAATAAGAATAAATCTTAAAATATTACTCACACTATAAAAAGGAGTGTGTAGTATATGATTAAAAGTGGAATTACTAGAAGAATTGATGAATTAGGAAGAATTGTAGTTCCCAAAGAAATAAGATATAACTTAGGAATAAGAGATGGAGAACCATTAGAAATATATACTGGCGATAATTCAATTATAATTAAGAAGTATTCCCAAGTTGAAAATATAAAGAATATTAGTGCAATTTTATGTGAGATATTCAACCAAATATGTGGAATAGAGGTCATAATAACTGATAGAGAAAAAGTAATTGCAACAGATGCCAATAATTTAAATTTAATAGATTATAAACTAAATGATAAATTAAAAAGTTTAATTGATAATAGAGAAAATTTAATTAGTGAGAAAGAAGATAATTTATTTGATAAAACTGGTTATTTTGTTATGTTACCAATTATTACTTCCATAGATTCAAGTGGGTTAGTAATTGTATTTAGTAAAAATAATAGTAATGACAATTTAAAATATGCAAAGTTAATTCAAAAACTTTTAATTCAAAAATTAGATATATAATATTATGGCAAATCCGGAGTATATTCCGAATTTACCAATTTTTGACTTTTTCGGAGTGAATTCCGAATTTGACAAAAAGCAAAACAAATGGTATCATTTAATTGGTGATGACAATGAACTATAAAAGAAACATTGAAAAAGTTTTTATGGAATACAATAAAATGTTTAAAGTAGTATTATTAACAGGACCTAGACAAGTTGGAAAAACAACGTTTTTAAAAGCAATTAAAGAAAAAAATCGAAAATATATTACTTTAGATGATTTAGAAATTAGAAAATTAGCTAATGAAAATCCTAAAGAATTTTTAGATATTTATTCTCCTCCAGTTATTATCGACGAAATACAATATGCACCTAAACTTTTATCTTATATAAAAATAATATGTGATAATTCAAAAGAAAAAGGATTGTTTTGGTTAACTGGTTCGCAAAAAATTGAAGTAATGAAAGGTGTTAGTGAGTCTTTAGCAGGCCGAATGGGAGTATTAGATATGAGTTCTTTTTCATATCGAGAAATTATAAAAAGCAAATATCCTCCTTTTGATTTTTTAGAATTTACTAATAGAGATAAATTAACACAAGATACAATTCTTCAAAATATATTAAATGGTGGTATGCCAGAATTTATTGTAGAGCAAACAAAAAGAGAATACTTTTTTAAAAGTTATGTTACTCTATATTTAGAAAGAGATATTAGAGAATTAAAACAAATTGCCGATTTAAATGATTTTTATACATTTATAGTTTCTGTAGCATCTAGGGCTTGTCAGGTTTTAAATTATTCTAGCATTGCTAAAGATTGTAAAAAAGATGATAAAACAATTAGGTCATGGATTAGTATTTTAGAAGCAACTGGTATCATAAAATTGATATATCCTTATCGAAAAGATGAATTAAAAAGAATTACTTCATCACCTAAAATAATTTTTATGGATAGTGGTTTATGTACTTATTTACTAGGATTAAATAGTAAAACAGCTTTAGAAAATTATACTAATTTTGGTTTTTTATTTGAAAATTATATTATTTCTGAAATGATAAAGACAAATTTGAATTATAGTTTAGGTAATAATTTTTATTATTATAGAGATAAAGATGGTAATGAAATAGATTTAGTTATTGTTGACTATGATAATATTATTCATTTATTTGAAATTAAATATCGAAATAATGTCAATGTTAGTATGATAACATCTTTTAAGAAAATGATGAATTTAAAAAACATAGGTAAAAGTGGTATCATTTGTAATGAAAATATGGTTAAAAATTTAACTAATACTTGTGATATTATTCCAATTTCTAGTTTTTTAACTTAAAAATTATTGCTAAAAAAAATAAGTTATGATAAACTAAACTTAATTAACGGAGAATAAGTATTATAATTAGGAAATATTAAAGAGAGTTAATGGTTGGTGGAAATTAATATAGGAACTAATTAGGTATGGACTTAGGAGTTAAAGCGCATGATGAGCGTTATGCATTAAAGTGTATGATTAAATCATAAATAAAGGTGGTACCACGGGTTATCTCGTCCTTTGCCTTATTTATGATTTTTTATTTTAGGAGGTAATGTGGAAAGATATTTTGAAAAAATAAGTTTTAAACAATTTAAAAATGATATTAAAGATGATAAAAAATTGTATGAAGCTTATAAACTTCCAGAAAGAAAAACGAAGAATAGTGCCGGATATGATTTTATAGCTATGGAAGATTTTGAAATAAAACCAGGTGAAATAAAAAAGATACCGACAGGTTATAAAGCAAAATTTATGGATGATGAAATACTTCTTATCGTTGTAAGAAGTAGTATGGGCTTTAAATATAATATTCGTCTTACTAATCAAATTGGAATAATAGATGCAGATTTTTACAATAATAAAGAAAATGAAGGACACATGTATGTATCGTTACAAAATGAAGGAAAAGAAACATATATTGTTAAAAAGGGTGAATCTTATGCCCAAGGTATATTTATTAAATATTTAACTTGTGGTGAAGAAATAGATAAGAAAAGAGATAGTTGGAGCGGGAATCCAAATAGAAAGAAGGAAATATAATGGATAAAAAATATTTTATAACTACTGCGATTGCTTATACATCAGGTAAACCTCATATAGGTAATACTTATGAAATTGTTTTAGCGGATGCTATAGCAAGATATAAAAGATTAAAAGGATTTTATGTATTTTTTCAAACTGGAACTGATGAACATGGAGAAAAAATTGAATTAAAAGCTAAAGAAGCTGGACTTAGTCCTCAAGAATTTGTAGATAATGTATCAACTGAAATTAAACGCATTTGGGATGTAATGAATACAAGCTACGATAAGTTTGTAAGAACAACTGATAAACATCATGAAGAAATAGTTCAAAAAATATTTAAGAAAATGTATGATAAAGGTGATATTTATTTAGGAGAATATAAAGGACTATATTGTACGCCATGTGAATCTTTTTGGACCGAAAAAGAATTAGTAGATGGTAAATGCCCAGATTGTGGTAGAGAAGTTAGTGAAAAATGTGAAGAGGCTTATTTCTTTAGACTATCAAGATATCAAGATAAATTAATTGAATATATTGAAAGTCATCCAGAATTTATTGAGCCTGAAGCAAGAAAAAATGAAATGATTAATAACTTCTTAAAACCAGGATTACAAGATTTATGTGTATCAAGAACATCTTTTAAATGGGGAATACCTGTAACATTTAATGATAAACATATTGTTTATGTATGGCTTGATGCTTTAACAAATTATATAACAAATATTGGTTATGATCCGGATAAAGAAAGTGCTGAATTTAATAAATGGTGGCCAGCAGACCTACATTTAATTGGTAAAGATATAATTAGATTCCATACTATTTATTGGCCATGTTTCTTAATGAGTTTAGATTTACCACTTCCAAAACAAGTCTTTGGTCATCCTTGGCTTTTAATGAATGATGGTAAAATGAGTAAGAGTAAAGGTAATGTTATCTATGCTGATGATTTAGTTAAATATTTTGGGGTAGATGCCGTTAGATATTACCTACTACATGAAATACCTTTTAGTACTGATGGAGTTATCTCTTATGAATTATTAATTGAAAGAATTAATAGTGATCTTGTTAACATTTTAGGTAATTTAGTTAATAGAACTATTACAATGGGTATTAAATATTTTGATGGTAAAGTACAAAATAAGAAAGTATCAAGCGATGTAGATGCAAGTTTAATTAGACTTATAAATAACTTAGATAAAAATGTTGAATTAAAAATGGATAAGTTAGAAATAGGTAGTGCTATAGATCAAATTTTTGAAGTATTAAGAAGTAGTAATAAATATATTGATGATACTACACCATGGGTTTTAGCTAAAGACGAAAGTAGTAAAGATAGACTTGAAACAGTAATCTATAATTTACTTGAAGCAATTAGATTATCTGCTATCTTAATTAAACCATTCTTACCAGAAACATGTGATAATATGTTAGATCAATTAAATATTATAGATTATACATTTAAATTTAATGAAAATAATACTTATGAATTAAAAAATCCATATATTTTATTCCAAAGAATTGATATGAATCAAAAACTACACGAAATAGAAGAAGATAAAAGTAAAAATGAATAATTATTTTACAGATAGTCATTGTCATATTTATAGTGAGTATTATGATAATATAGATGAAGTAATTAAACTCGCAGAAAATAATAATGTTAAAAGATTTATTAATAATGGAACAGATAGAAATTCTAATATAGAAGTATTAAATTTAATAAATAAATATCCAAATATGTATGGTGCTATTGGCATCCATCCTGAAAATGTTCATGAATATACGATGGAAGATATTAAATTTATTGAAGATAATTTAAATAATAAAAAAGTAATAGCTATCGGGGAAATAGGCCTTGATTATCATTACACAAAAGAAGATAAAGAAGATCAAATTAAACTATTGGAATTACAATTATCTTTAGCAGAAAAATATAATATACCTGTAATTATTCATAGTAGAGATGCAACTTTAGATACACTTAATACTTTAAAAAAATATCATGTAAAAGGGATAATTCATTCATTTTCCGGAAGTATTGAAACCGCTAGAGAATATATTAAAATGGGCTACTTACTTGGTATTAATGGGGTAATAACATTTAAAAATGCTAATTTAAAAGATGTGTATAAAGATATAGAGTTAGAAAACATCGTATTAGAAACGGATTCACCATATTTAACTCCAGAACCTTTTAGAGGAAAACAAAATAATCCTAGTTATATTTATAATATCGCTACTTTTGTTGCCAATTTAAAAAATATTTCTTTAGAAGAGCTAGCAAGTATTACTAATAATAATTTAAATAAAGTATTTAATGTTGATAACTAAATGGTTATCAACATTTTTTAAGTGTTAAATTAATGACATTTTTTGACAAATAATACTAATTTAGTTATAATCATTTATAGATAAGGAAGATGAATAATGAAAAGAAAGTTTATTATACTAATTCAATTTAATATTATTATTCTTTTTGTTATTTTAGCAGGTAATTATATTCCTTTAATTGAAAATAAAATATATAGTGATAATATAAATAAAAATGTTAATTTATCTACTATGGCATTAAAATTAGATGAATTTAAAGAAAATGATATATATAGTGCAAAAGATACATATACTGGTGATTTAACAGGTTATGTTTATAATTGTCCTTTGTGTAGTGGTCATTTAGGATGCTTATATAGGTATGACATATCTGATGGTAAAAATACTTATGATGATGAAACATATGGTACAGTTAATATTGTAGCGTCTTCAACTAATTTAGCTTGTGGAACTATTGTCAGATTTAATACAAGTAGAATATCTGATGAACCAATATATGCCATAGTCTTAGATAGAGGAGTAGCAGGTAATGCTTTAGACTTTTTAAGTCCGGATTTAGATTATGCTTTAAATTTAGGTAGAAGTATTATAACTTATGATGTTCTTAGAAATGGTTGGGGGAATAAAGTTGAAGGCTAAAAAAAGTTTAGGTCAAAATTTTTTAATAGATAATAATATTATAAAACGAATTAGTGATTCTATTTCAGCGGGTGAAAATGATTTAATAATTGAAATAGGTCCTGGAATGGGTGCTCTTACTAAATATTTAAAGGATAAAAATGCATACTTAATTTGTTATGAAATTGACGAAGATTTAAAAAATTATTTAAATTCTTTAAATGATAGTAAAACTCAAATAATCTATAATGATATTTTAAAAAGTGATATTAAAAATGATATAAAAAATATTAATTATAATAATTTATATATAGTTGGTAATTTACCATATTATATTACAACACCAATTATAAAGTGTTTAATAAGTATGGATTTAGATATTAAAGAGATGGTTTTCATGGTTCAAGAAGAAGTTGCAGATCGTTTTACTGCTAAGGAAAAACATAAAGAATATGGAAGCATTACATTATATTTAAAATATTATTTTGATTTATATAAACTATTTAATGTTAGTAAAAAGTGTTTTCAACCAATTCCTAAAGTTGATAGTGCTGTTATAAAATTGATAAAAAGAAATACTAAAATAAATGTCGATAAAAATAAATATTTTAAATTAATTGAAGATAGTTTTAAAATGAAAAGAAAAACTTTAAAAAATAATTTAAATAATTATGATTTTAATAAAGTTAGTGAAGTATTAGCTAAATATAACTTAAATGAAAATGTTAGAGCTGAAGAAATATCTGAAGAAGTATTTGTAGATATTTGTAATAACCTATAAATAATAACTTATGTTACTAAGTCCATTTTCAAGTTAATGTTAATTAAATAAAAAATATTATAGAAAATTTATTAAAGTATGATAATATTATTATAGAAAGGATACTAGTATGGAAAATAGTAATATAAATAAAAGTTTAATTATAGTAGTAATAGTAGTAGCATTATGTTCTAGTATTATAGGTTCAATTATTGGAGCAAATTTTGTAAGTAGAAGAAATAATATAAATGTAAATAATAACTTACCAAATAATAAAGATGAAGAAAATAATAATACAGAAGTTGTTAAAAAGCCAAATGAATTTTTTGATAATTTATTAGAGCCATATAAAGATGCAGCAGGAGATTTTGAAATAAATAATATTGATAATAAATTCTTAGCCCAATTTGTACTAAATTATTATGTTTTTGGGAAAAAATTAAAACTTCAACAACTTGATAACCAAGATTATGATTTTAAAACCGAAATTTCTAAAAAGGATGTAAGTAACTTAATAAATTCATATTTTTATCAAAGTAATGTAATATTAGATAATTTTGAAAATAAGGATTATTATAAACTAGAAAATAGTGGTGATAAATATATTATTTATGTTAAAAATACTGATTATGATTTTGCTGATATGACTATAACTAATGTATCTTATAATGGTAATGAAATAACAGTTAAATATACTTTAAAAATGCCATATGAACCATATGAAGAAGTAGGTAATACAGTATATAAAATAAAATATGAAAATGGTAGTTATAAAATACAAAGTAAAAAAACAACAATGACTAAAGAATGGTAGAAATACTATTCTTTTTTAATTTGCATATAATTTAATGGTGATTTATATTGGAAATTAATTTGGGGGATTATGTAACAAGAAAAAGTTATAATAATGATACTGTTTTTAAAGTTATTAATATTAAAGATGATATCTATTATTTAAAGGGTGCCGAAGTAAGATTATATGCCGATAGTGTTTTTAGCGATTTAGTAAAATGTGATAAACCTAAAGAAGAAGAGATTAGTATTGATACACGAGGCATTGATATTGCTGATAAAGATTATTTTTATTTACCTGGTAAAATAGTTCATTTAGACTCAGATGGTGAATTTTTAGATAAGTGTTTAAAATTTTATAAAAATGCTGGTGTTCATGCAATTGGTAAAAAAATAAAAGAAGAAGATATGTATGAACAAGTTGGTAATTTATTAAATGAATATCGTCCTGATGTATTAATTATTACAGGACATGATGCATATTACAAGAAAAAAGGAAATATAAAAGATATTGAGAATTATAAAAATACAAAAAATTTTATTAGGGCAATAAAAGAAGCAAGGAAATATGAAAAAAGTCATGAAAAATTAGTTATAATTGCTGGTGCTTGTCAAAGTAATTATGAAGAATTAATTAAAGCTGGTGCTAATTATGCATCAAGTCCCAAAAGAGTTAATATTCATGCACTAGATCCAGCCATCATCGCTGTTACTATAGCATTAACCGAAAGAAATAAAGAAATAGATTTAAAAAGTTTACTTGAAAAAACGAAATATGGTAAAGAAGGAATGGGTGGAATCATTGGTAATGGCCTAATGTATGTGGGGTATCCTCGACAATGAATATAAATTTAGTTAGAGAAAAAATAAATAGTAACATAAATAAGCGGGTTATAATTACTGTTTATGGTATGCGTAATAAAATTACAAGATATGAAGGTATACTTTATAAAACATATCCCAATATTTTTAGTATACTAGATAATAATGTTGAAAAAAGTTTTTCTTATAATGATTATATTACGGGTGATATTAAAATAAAGTTCATTTAGTATAAAAAAATAGTTGAAAAATCAGCAGTTATGTTTTAAAATAAAGATGTGAAATCAAGATAAGGAGTGATAGTAATGGAAATTACAAACGTACGTGTTCACAAAATTGAAAAGGAAGGGTCAAGACTTAGAGGTTATGCAACAGTAACTATTGACAACTGCTTTGTAGTAAGCAATATAAGAATAATAGAAGGAGAAAACAGATTATTTTGCGCTATGCCTAGTCGTAAAGTAAATGATGAAAAATTTGAAGATATCGTTCATCCAACAAATAGTGAAACTAGAGAAATGTTCGAATCTAAAATTTTAGAAGAATATAATAATCCAACAAATGTTGAAAAACCACAAGAAGAAGAATAATTAAAAAAAACTGTAATGAATAATCATTACAGTTTTTTTACATGCAATTTACAAATTCTTAGAAAAAATATACATTACTAAGTATTTATTTGGTAAAATATTTATAGAATGAAGGTGTTTTATGGGAATGTTAGATAGGCCAAGACATGGATGGGAAGGCATTAGTAATGGCGGAGAAATATATGGTAATTCAGGAAGTAAAATGCATGGGTCTGATAATACTTTAGAGATAATGTATAGACAAGCTAAAGAAATGGATAAACTAAATAAACAAGTGGAAGAAAATTTAAGATTAATAGATCCAAATTATGGTCTTTTACAAGATGGTCTTTCATTAGTAGATGAAGTTAAACAAAAATTAGAAAGGTTTAGAGAATATTTATCATTAGAGATAATAATTTCTGAAAATGAGGATATAACCGATTATTTAAAAACATACAAAGGTTTAGAACCTAATATTGAAAAATTAAACAGAATTAAAAATCATTTATTAAAACTTTATGATTCAGAAAAATATAGTGAATTAGAAGAATTTGTATCTTCCATTAAAGAAGCATTACCTCAAATTTTAGAGATGAATTTTCCTAATGAAACATTAGGCAAATTAGAAGAAAGCAATATCCATAGATAACTAAATTGGTTATCTTTTTTTATCTGTTTTCATATGCTTTATTAGGAGGACTATATGGAAAGTATAATGGATACAACTAGTTATGGTAGTCATGAAATAAAGATAACTGATAGAAGTATAATAAGTTTAAGTGGTATAAATAAGATTAGTAGTTTTGATGATCAAGAATTTTTGATGGAAAGTACAATGGGAGTAATTCTTCTTAAAGGTGAAGGGTTAGAAATAATTAAACTTGATACACATGATGGTAATGTAAAAATAAAAGGAAAACTTATTAGTTTAGCATATATCGAAAATTTAAAGAAAAATAAAGAAGAAAGTCTACTTTCTAAATTATTTAAGTAATGAATAATATTATTCAACTAATATCTATTTTTATATCCTTTTTTTATGGTATTATCTTTTACTTATTAACTAATTTATTATTTTACTTAATTGAAAAAAATAAAAGAATAGTAAAACATTTAATTACTTTTATTTATGTTATAGATATGGCAATTATATATATGATTATTTTATATAATATTAATAAAGGTTATTTTCATATTTATTTTATATTTATGGTTTTTTTAGGGTTTATAATAGGAAGTTTTTTATATAGAAAATATTTAAGTAAAATACATGTAAAGCAATTATTTAAACATTGAAAATAGTAGATGGTTATGTTACATTTAAGTTAGGTATTAAAAAAGGGAAGATATTCATGCGTACTAAAAAGACAAAAAAGGAGAGAAAAAGAATTTTTTTAATTACTGTAACAATAATGGGATTATTGACTTTTTTAGTTGGAAGCGTATATAAAGATTGGCAACAAATACTTATTAATCGAAAAGAAGAACAAAAATTAAATCAAAAATATGAAATGCTACTAGATGAAGAAGAAAAATTAAATGCTGAGATTGCTAAATTAGGTGATGATAGTTATTTAGCAAGATATGCCAAAGAAAAATATATGTTATCTAGTGATGGAGATACAATTATAAAGATGAAATAAAAAACTTAATTAATTTAAAATTTAATTAAGTTTTTTTATATTATCATATCTATTAAACCATATTTTAAAGCATCTTCAGGATCCATAAAATTATCTCTTTCAGTATCTTTTTCAATAGTTTTGATATTCTTATTAGTAACATTTGCTAAAATATGATTAAGTTTATTCTTAATTTTTATTATTCTTTCCGCAGCAATTTTAATATCAGTAGCTTGACCTTGTGTTCCCCCAAGGGGTTGATGTATCATTATTTCCGAATTAGGTAAACTACATCTTTTACCAATTGTTCCATTAGCAAGAAGAAAGGCTCCCATACTTGCAGCAAGACCTATACATATTGTTCTTACATCACTTTTAATATAGTTCATGGTATCGTATATAGCCATTCCACTTGTTATACTACCACCAGGTGAATTAATATATAAATATATTTCGTTATGGTTTAAACTATCAAGATATAATAATTCTGATACGACTACACTAGCTAAGTTATCAGTTATTTCGCCATTTATAAATACTATTCGATCATTTAAAAGTCGTGAATATAAATCAAAGGCATATTCTTTATTGTTATGCTTTTCTAGTACTGTTGGTATAATATTCAAATTTATCACCTATAAATATAATATAAAAAAAGTATAAATTTTATTCAAAAAATTTTAATATTATGATACAATAATAAGTAGTAAATTAAAGGTAGAGGGTTGACATATGGATTATATTACAATTACTATTCCAAATGGAGAAAAAAAAGAATTTAAAAAAAATACAACTTACTATGAAATAAGTAAGAGTTTTAATTGTGGTAAAGAAATATTAGGAGTTAAGATCAATAATGAATTTATACCTTTAAATAGAAAAGCAACAACAGATGCAGTTGTCAAATTTGTTGGTTTAGATGATGTAACAGGTAATAAAGTATATAAGAGTGGATTAAAATTTATTTTTGAAGTAGCTTTAAAAGAAGTGTTTCCTAACTTAGAAATATATTATCTTCATAGTGTACCTAAAGGCTTTTTAGGTGAAATAGTTGGGGATGTAAATATAACACCAGAGGATTTAAAAAAAATTAGAGATGTAATGGATGAAATAATTAAAGAAGATATTCCTATTCAAAAACTAACTGTTAAAAAGAAAGAAGCTATAGAATTTTATGAAAAAAGGAATGCTGAAGAAAAAGCATTAAATATTCAGAATATATCAGATATTGTTGTAAGTTTATATCATTTGAAAGGTAGATATAATTATTTTTATTCAGATATGCCATATTCAACTGGTAGTATTACAGAGTATGATATTGTTTTTTTAGGAAGAAATAGAATTGTCTTTGTATTTCCTAGTAAAGAAAGTGATGGATTACTTCCGGAATATGTCCATTATGATAATATTATTAATTCATTTTTAGTTGGAAGAGAATGGTTAAAATCTTTAAATATGGAGTATGTTACTAGTATTAATAAAACTGTTGGATCAGGAAAAATAAAAGAATTTATTAAATCTTGTGAATTAGTATTTAATTTAAATATTTCCAAAGTAGTAGATGAGATAACTAGTAATAGAAATATAAAATTTATTTTAATCGCTGGTCCATCTTCTAGTGGTAAAACTACAACTACTAAAAGAATGTCACAATATTTAGTAGCAAAAGGATATGAACCAATATGTTTATCTATTGATGATTTCTTTATAGATAGAGAATTTAATCCAAGAGATGAATTTGGTAATTATGATTTTGAAAGTTTAAAAGCTATAGATATTGAATTATTTAATAATGTTTTACAAGATTTATTAAATGGTAAAAAAGCTAATATACCAAGTTATAATTTTGTTACTGGTAAAAAAGAATATAATGATAATTATAAAGAATTAAAAGATAATAGTATTATATTAATTGAAGGATTACATGCTTTAAATGATGAATTATTACCATCAATTGATAATAAATTAAAATATAAAATTTATTTAAGTCCATTTATTCCACTTAATATAGATAAACATAATTATATATCGACAATAGATTTAAGACTTATTAGAAGAATAATTAGAGATAACATGACAAGAAATATCTCTGTTAATGAAACAATAGATTTGTGGCAAAGTGTAAGAAAAGGAGAAGAAAAGTATATATTTCCATTTATACATCAAGCTGACACAATTATTAATACGGCATTGCCATATGAACTTGGTGTAGAAAAAGTATATATAGAACCACTTTTATATAGTGTTAGTGTAGAAAGTGATTATTATGAAGAAGCAAGAAGATTATTAAGCTTTTTAAAAATATTTTATTCGATTACAAGTGAGTATGTTAATAAAGATTCGATACTTAGAGAATTTATAGGAGGAAATGATGATTAGAGTAGCGATTAATGGTTTTGGAAGAATTGGAAGAGTAGCATTTAGAGAAATGATTACGGGAGTTGATTTTGATATTGTAGCAATAAATGATACTTCAAATGCTGAAGAATTATGTCATTTATTAAAATATGATACTGTTCATAGATCATTTCATGAAGATGAAATTACTTTTGAAGGAAATGAACTTATAATTAAAGGACAAAAAAGAATTAAAGTATTTGCTGATAGAGATCCTTTAAATTTACCATGGAAAGATTTAAATATTGATTTAGTTTTAGAATGTACTGGTGCTTTTACAGATTATCAAGGTGCTCATAAACACATTCAAGCTGGTGCTAAAAAAGTTTTAATTTCTGCTCCAGGTAAAGGTGATATGAAAACTGTTGTTTATAATGTTAATGATAGTATATTAGATGGTAGTGAACAAATAGTATCTGCGGCATCTTGTACAACAAATTGTCTTGCTCCAGTGCTAAAGGCTTTAGAGGATGCTTATGGTATAGAAAAAGGTTTTATGAGTACAATTCATGCCTTCACTAATGATCAAGTAACTTTGGATGTAACTCATAAAAAAGGAATATATGCAAGAAGAGGTAGAAGTGCTAGTCAAAATATAATTCCAGCATCAACTGGTGCAGCATCTGCAATTGGTCTTGTTATACCATCTTTACAAGGTAAAATGGATGGTGGAGCTTATCGTGTACCTGTTTGTGATGGTTCACTTATTGATGTAACTCTAGAATTAAAGAGTAGTCCTACAAAAGAAGAAGTAAATAATTTATTTAAAAATAAACAAAGTGAAACATTAAAATATACTGAAGATCCAATTGTATCTAGTGATATAATTGGTAAAAAATATGGTGCCTTAGTAGATGGTCTTCTTACAAATGTAGTGGAAGTTAATGGTAAAAAATTATATAAAGTAGTAGCATGGTATGATAACGAAATGGGTTATACTGCGCAAATGCTAAGAACTGCTAAAGCAATGTTCAAATAAAAAAGCCAGATGGCTTTTTTATTTGGTTAAATTATTTATTTACTTCAAATAAATAGATATTATATCTTCTTCCTTCATATTTTTGTTTACTAATATCAATTACTTTATAGTTTGTAAATAATAATTTCTCTTGTTCTCTTAATTTTGTTTCATTCCATTTAGTAATATAAACAATATGAGTTGTCTTTTTTTCTTTCACATAACTATTTAAGGAATCTTCATTTAAAGGAAAATATTTATAATTAAAATTATGTTTTTGAAAGAAATAAGTAGATGGTACAATATCAGCTGTAGTAAATAAACCCCAATCTAAGAACCCCATATTAACTAAACTAGCATTTTCATAATTATTTAATATTTTGGCATATTTAAATTGATTATAAGAACTTTTAGGTTTAAATAAATAATTTTTATAATTAGCATAATTATATGAATAAAAAACGCTTAATAAGATGGTAAATATCATAATAGATAAATAGAAATATTTATTAATTTTATTTAAAGATATATCAAATAAATTAAATATTAATAATAAAGATATAGAAGAAAATAATAAAATAAATAATATATAATAACGATAGAATTTTAAACCACATAATACTCCTAAAATAGTCATAATTATTAAAATAATATATAATATTTTAGCTTTATTATTTATATTTAATTTCCATATCAATATAGGTGTTAATATAATTAAATAAAATATAATTGGATTAGTATATAAAGATATATAGAAACCATCAAATAATTCTTTAATTCTTTCTAATATATTCATTTTTCCAACTGAGTAAGAAGTAATATTGATGGTAAAGTAATTATGAAAGAATGCCATAAAACCATGATTAACTAGAAAATAAAAACTAAATAATATAAATGGTATAAACATACCAAATAATAAAGTTAAAGGATATATAATAGCTTTCTTTAAATCTTTTTTAAATAAATAATCAACAAATATAGAAAAAGTAAAACCAATCCAAAAACCTAATAAAGTATATTTAGTAAGTAAAACTAAACCTGCTACTATACCATTAATAAGCATTTCTTTAAATGTTAATTCTTGAACTTTAAAATGCCTAAAGAAATAATAAAGGGTTATAAAGAAAAAAGAAGAGCAAAATTCTTCGGCACTACCACCATGAGTAAAAGCTTTACTTGTCGTAAAAAGTGCTGTAAATATTGGTAATATTAAAAGAGATGATTTAGTACTTAAAAATAATTTTAAAGTTTTATATAAATAATATAAACCAATAGTAAATATTATAAGTTCAATTAAAAATACGCCAATAAAAGAACGATGAGATATTAAATAACCTATACCATATAATAAATATAAGAAAGGACCTTTTTGTTCAAAAATATCTTTATAAGGAACAAGGCCATGCATCATACTTTTACCAACTGTAAAAAAAGCGTTGGCATCTGCCCAATCATTAAAAGCATAAAAAGGAGAATTCTTAGTAGTAAATAAAAGAATAAATAGGGAAATAAAAAAACAATATAATATGATATAAATTTTTGATTTGTTTTTCAAAACACCACACCCTAACGCTAATTTTATTATATATCTGTAACATTTTTTGTGCAATAAATTATTGCTTGAAACGTTTAATTTAAGTCAAATTTAAGGTATTATTAAGATAAATTTATTATTTCATGATATAATCTATTTAGGAGAGTGAATTTATGACTATTTATATTGCTGCAGATCATTTAGGAGTTGAAACAAAAAAAGAAATTATAAAACATTTAGAAAGCAATGGTATTAAGACAACAGAAATAGGTTTAGAAAATTATGAATTAGATCATTATCCTGATTTTGCTTTTAAATTAGGAAGATTAGTAAGAGAAACTAAAGATTCTTTAGGTATACTTATATGTGGTAATGGTGTTGGTATGAGTATTGCTGCTAATAAAGTAAAAGGAATTAGATGCGTTAAAGCAAATTCAGTAGATGATGCTTTTAAAGGAAAACAACATAATGGATGTAATGTTATAGCAGTAGGAGCAGATACAAATATTGAACTTATAAAAGAAATAATTGATACATTTATATCTACTAAACCAACAAATATAGATAGATATTTAAAAAGAATAGATAAAATCATAAAATATGAAAATGGAGAATATAATGAACTATAAGATATATTTATATGCTTTCTTTCTATTTATAAGCATATACATGTTATCAGGTATTAATTTTGAAAAGTTTATGCGAAAAAATAAAGTAATGGAAGCAAGATTATTAATTATGGCTCTTGGCTTTATTTTTTCTTATTTGTTAACTAATTTTGTTGTTGATTTTTTAAATTTATAAAGGAGAATAATGTTAAATAGAATATTATTAATTATAGTAGTTATTCTTAGTATCGTTTTAGTAAAAGTAAGTAGTATTTCAAGTACTACTTTTTTTAGCACTACCAAAGTAAATGATAAAACTATTGCTGTTAAAGATAGTACTCTTAATAATATTGATGAAATGAATTTAGAAGAATATGTTATTGGTGTTGTAGCAGGAGAAATGCCAGCATCATTTGAAAGTGAGGCTTTAAAAGCTCAAGCTATCGCTGCCCGTACTTATGCGACATATAAAATTGAAAAAAGTAATGGTAACTATGATGTGGTAACAGATGTTTCTAACCAAAAGTATATTACCATAGATGAAATGAAAATAAAGTGGCAAACAGAATTTGATAAGTATTATAATAAAGTAAAAGATGCGGTTTTAAAGACAAAAGGTATGATTATGACTTATAATGATGATGTAATTGAAGCTTTCTACTTTGCTATGAGTAATGGTTATACAGAAGATGCAAGTTTAGTATTTAATGAAGATTTAGACTATTTAGAAAGTGTTGAATCAAAATATGATAATAATAATTTAAATAATTTTGAAGTTGTAACTAAATTTAGTAAAGAAGAAGTTTGTAATAAATTAAATATATCTTGTGATAATTTAAGTTTTAGTAATATTGAAAGAAGTAATACTAATAGAGTTAATTATATAACTGTTAATAATAAAAAAATAAAAGGTACAGAATTTAGAAGTAAACTAGGATTAAGATCAACTGATTTTGATATAAGTATCGATAATAATGTAGTGAGTATTACGACAAGGGGTTATGGTCATGGGGTTGGAATGAGCCAATATGGTGCCAATGGTATGGCTAAAGAAGGCAAAAATTATGAAGAAATATTAAAATATTATTATAAAAATATAGAAATTAAGACTCTTTAAGTATAAAGAAAAATTTTTCGTCAATACTTGTAGTAGGACGGTGAATTGATGAAAAAAATGAAGTTGAAAGGATTTGTATTACCAACCATTTATTTTATTATTACAGTAGGGATTTTTGTTGGGGTTATGCTTTTAGGCCAAGCTTTTAAATTTGAACCAAGTGATTATGATTATGGAGTAGGAGCACTTAAAGATGATAGTGTACCAGTTGTTAATGAAGATAATGAAGTAAATCTTAATATATCATCGCCAGTAAGTGCCGATATTAAACCTAGTATTCATTTTTATGGAAGAGAGGATACCCCAGAAAATCAACAAAATAGTTTAATTTATTATGAAAGTACTTATATTCCAAATACTGGAGTATTATATGCAAGTGATACGGAATTTGAAGTAAGAAATGTTTTTGAAGGAAAAGTAACAGAAATAACAGATGATGAATTTTTTGGTAAATGTATTGTTATTGAACATAGTCCTAATTTAAGAACATATTATTATGGTGTTAAAGATATTGAAGTAAATATTGGTGATGAATTAACAACTAATGCTGTTTTAGGAGTATCTAATAATAATACTATTATGAATGATAAACAAACATTATTATTTGAAACTTATTATAATAATAAATTAATTAATCCAGAAACATTTATTGGTAGTAAAATAACTGATTATAAATAAGATAATCCCCTTAAGGGATTATTTTTAAAAGGGAGATATAATGGAAAATATTTTGTATTTAGATGATTATATAAATTTATATAATATAGATTGTAATAAAATAATAGTATATAAACCATATAAAAATAGTTTAAATAAAGGAAGAATAATTAATAAAGATAAATTTATTAAAATATATAATAAGATGTTAAAAGAATATAATTTAAATAATAAAATATTTGGAAGTAATATTAGAGTAATTTTAAATAAAAATATTTATGAAGAAGATAAAAATATATTAATAAATGTTTTAGAAAATTTAAATTATAAAAATATAGTATTTACTAAAGAAGATAAATATTTAAAGATAAGTAAGAATGACTTATATATAATTTATAACTATACTTATTTTTATATATATTATATGGATAATTTAGGTAATATTAAAACAGTTATGTATGAATTAAATGATAATATAAAATTATTTTTAAGTAATATATTAGAGTCTTATCAAAAAAAGAATATTTATATATATGGTAAAAATTATCAAGAATTAAAAAATATTTTAGATAAAGAAAAAATAGATTATTATTATTTCTATGATAGTGATAATTTAATAATAAAAATAATATTAAATGATAAATTTGTGTAAAGTAGTATATTATTTTTAAAAATACTCTTTAAAAATTGATGTTAGTTTGATATATTAACATAGTCCGCTGCTAAAAATGTCGAATTTTGAATGACGAATTTTATTGCACGAATATCCACTATATGAAATAATAAGTGTGAAGAAAAGAGGTGGGTAGTAATGCATGGAAAAGTAAAGTGGTTTAACAATGATAAGGGATACGGCTTTATTGAATATGAAAATTTAGATGATATTTTTGTTCATTATTCAGCAATAGTAAAAGAAGGTTATAAAACTTTAAACGAAGGAGCCCTTGTAAATTTTAAGCTAATTGAGACATCAAAAGGATTACAAGCAGTAGACGTTGTAGAAGAACAAACAACTACAGTATAATTTTTAAAAGCAGTAAAGTTAATGATCCCAAAATCTGGCAGTATATGGATTTTGGGTTTTTTATTGTAATAATTGTTTAGTTTATTAATTATTTATGTTATAATTTAGTTAGGAGATGATATGATGAAATATAATATTAGGGGAGACAAACTAGAGGTTACTAAATCTATAAAAGATTATATTGAAGATAAGCTTAATAGATTAAACAAATATTATGATAATTATAATGATTTAGAATGCAAAGTTTTAATAAGAAGTAAAAATAATTTACAAACGATTGAAGTAACAATTCCATTAAATAAATTAATTTTAAGAGCTGAAGTATCAGAAAAAGATTTATATGCAGCGATAGATTTAGTTGTTGATAAACTAGAAGGACAAATAAGAAAAAATAAGACTAGATTAAAAAAGAGATTAGAAAAATTACCAGAACCAGATATGATGTTAGACTTCGATGAAGACGAAGATGATGAAGATACAAATGAAATAGTAAAAAGAAAAGATATTGATACGAAGCCAATGGATGAAGAAGAAGCTATTTTACAAATGAATTTATTGAATCATGATTTCTTTGTTTTTAAAAATGTTGATGAAGAATGTGTTTCAGTTATTTATAAACGAAATGATAATAAATATGGTATTATCAATGTAAAATAAGAGGTTATCCTCTTATTTTATTTAAGAAGAAAAAGAGGTTATAATGAAGTTAAGATTTTTAGGAACAGGAAGTATAAGTAATCCATCATTTAGTGCTTCCTACTTGATTGATGATAAAATAATTGTGGATATGCCTGGTGGTAATTATAAAAATATGATTAGAGAACATATAGATTTTACTAAAATAAATCATATCTTATTTACACACTTTCATGGTGATCACTTTTTAGATATTCCTTTCTTTTTGTTAGAAAAATTAAAGTTAAAAGATAGAAAAGTAACTAATTTATATACATTTAAAAAAGGAAAAGAAACTATAAAAGAAATAAATAAATTAGCTTTTATTAATGATTATAAAGAATTTAATATTAGATATAATATCTTAGATGATTTTAAAGTAGATAGATATGATGTTAAAAGAATTTATGTAAATCATGGTAGTATTAAAGCATGTGGCTATATTTTTAGTGATGGTAATTTAAATATTGGTTTTACGGGTGATGCTTCTTTAGATGAAAATATCGAAAATATGGCATCAGTATGTAATTATTTAATATGTGATTGTAGTTTAGAGTGCGGAACTAATAAACATATGGGAATAGATAATATATTATATCTTATTAATAAGTATCCTAATTGTCATATAATACCTAGTCATATGTTTGTCGAAACGAAAGAAAAATTAGAAAAATTAAATAATTCAAAAATATTAATACCATATGATGGAATGGAGATAGAATTGTCTTAAAAAAACTATTATTTTAGTTTTTTTTATTGGTTTTATTTTGAATAAAGTTGCTCTTATGTTATAATATTGGTTGAGGTGGATTATGAGCTTATTTAAAAAATTATTAAATAGTGAATATAAAGAATTAAAAAGATTTGAAAAAATAGCAGATCAAATAGTTGCATTAGATGAGGATATGCAAAAATTAAAAGATGAAGATTTTATTAAGAAAACAGAAGAGTTTAAAGAAAGACTAAAAAATGGTGAAACTTTAGATGATATTTTAGTTGAAGCTTTTGCTTTAGCTCGAGAAGCTACAAGTAGAACTATTGGTGAAAAAGCTTATTATGTTCAACTTTTAGGTGGTCTTGCTATTCATTATGGTAATATTGCTGAAATGAAAACTGGTGAAGGTAAAACTTTAACTACGGTTCTTCCTGCTTATGTTAATGCTTTAACTGGTGAAGGTGTCCATGTAGTAACTACTAATGAATACTTATCTACACGTAATGCGGAATGGATGAAACCTGCTTATGATTTACTAGGAGTATCTGTTGGCGTTAATTTAAGAGAAATGTCTCCAAAAGAAAAACAAGATGCATATAACTGTGATATTTTATATTCAACAAATAACGAAGTTGGCTTTGATTATTTAAGAGATAATATGGTAGTAAGAAAAGAAGATAGAGTTCAAAGACCTCTTAATTATTGTATTATCGATGAAGTTGATTCAATTTTAATTGATGAAGCTAGAACTCCACTTATTATAAGTGGTGGTAAAATGAACTCTAGAAGTTTGTATATTGATGCTGATAGAGCAGTTAAAAAGTTAAAAGAAAATGAAGATTATGATATTGATGTAAAAACAAAGAATGTATCACTTACTGCTGAGGGTAGTAAAAAGATTGAACAAATATTCAATTTGAAAAATTTATATGATTTAGATAATACAGCATTAGTTCATCATTTAAATCAAGCCCTAAAAGCTAATTATGGATTTAAGAAAGATGTAGATTATGTTGTTCAAGATGATGAAGTAATAATTGTTGACCAATTTACTGGTAGATTAATGCATGGAAGACAATTTAGTGAAGGATTACATCAAGCCATTGAGGCAAAAGAAAATGTTACTATTAATGAAGAAACAAAAACAATGGCAACAATAACATTTCAAAATTTATTTAGAATGTATAAGAAATTATCTGGTATGACAGGTACTGCTAAAACTGAAGAAGAAGAATTTAGAAATATTTATAATATGTATGTTATTGAAATACCTACTAATAAAGAAGTAATTAGAGAAGATTATGCTGATTTAGTGTATGCAACTAGTAAAGGTAAATATAATGCAATTATAAAATATGTTACAGAAATACATAAAACAGGTGAACCAATCCTTATTGGTACTATTTCTGTTGAAGCAAATGAATATTTAAGTGGACTACTTAAAAAAGCTGGCTTAAAACATGAAGTATTAAATGCTAAAAATCATGAAAGAGAAGCCGAAATAATTGCTAAAGCTGGTGAAGTTGGAGCTATTACATTAGCTACAAACATGGCTGGTCGTGGAACTGATATTAAACTTGGAGAAGGCGTTAAAGAACTTGGTGGTCTTTGTGTAATTGGTACAGAAAGACATGAATCAAGACGTATCGATAACCAATTAAGAGGTCGTGCTGGTCGTCAAGGAGATCCAGGTAAAAGTCAATTCTTTGTTTCTTTTGAAGATGATTTAATGAAAAGATTTGGAACTGATAGTATTAAAAATATGCTTACTAAATTAGGTATAGATGAATCACAAGCTATTCGTTCTAAAGCATTAACTAATGCTATTGAAAGTGCCCAAAAGAAAGTTGAAGGAAATAACTACGATATAAGAAAAACATTACTTGATTATGATAATGTTTTAAATGAACAAAGAGAAATTATTTATAATAGAAGAAATGAAATATTAGACCAAGATAGTATTCATGAAAGTATTTTAGGTATATTTAAAAGTACAATAACTAATTTAGTTGAAAGTCATTATTCTAAAGAAGGTAAAATAGATGATGATGATAAAAAAGAATTAGTAGAATATGTAAATGCTAATTATTTACAAGATAATGAATTAAAATTTAATGATGTTAAAGATTTAGATGATGAAGAATTAAGAGATTATCTATATAATTTAGTTATTGAAGATTATGAAAAGAAAATGGTTGATACACCAATTATGAATGAATTTGAAAAAGCTATTTCCCTAAGAATAATTGATTCTAACTGGGTAGATCATATGAGTGCAATGGAACATTTAAAAGAAGGTATTGGTTTAAGAGGATATGCTCAAAGTAATCCAATTCAAGCTTATACAATGGAAGGCTTCGAAATATTTGATAATCTACTTATTAAGATTGAAGAATTAACTGCTCAATTTCTTTTAAAGGCAGAAGTAAGACAAAATACAGAAAGAAAACAAACTTTAAATGGTGTTGCTAATGATGGTAAAGAAACAGTTAAAAGTACACCAAAGAGAGTAACTAAAGTTGGTAGAAATGATCCATGTCCATGTGGTTCGGGTAAAAAGTATAAGAACTGTTGCGGAAAATGAGGTAAATAAAGGGTTTTAGAAAATTTTAAATAATAAAAAATTTAATCTAATTCAAATTTTGTCCACAAAAAAATTCAAAAAGTGATAAAAGGCTACGTAAAATAAAGGATGTCGCAATATTAAAATGGTTGACATCTTTTAAATTTAAGGAGGTGTATAAATGAAGAACAATGATGATTCTAATAATATCATTATTTATCAATCAGAAGATGGAGAAACTAAAATTGATGTAAAATTGGAAAACGAAACCGTTTGGCTAAATCAAGAACAATTAGTTAAATTATATAATTCAAGTAAATCTAATATATCTGAACACATTAAACATGTATTTGAAGATGGAGAATTAGAAGAAAATTCAGTTGTTCGGAAATTTCGAACAACTGCAAATGATGGTAAAAGTTATAATGTAAATTATTATAATCTTGATATGATTGTTGCAATTGGCTTTCGTGTTCGCTCAAATATAGGAACAAATTTTAGAAAATGGGCTACCGAAAGATTAAAAGAATACATGATTAAAGGATTCACATTAGATGATGAACGTCTTAAAGGCAATGCTGGTGGTAATTACTGGAAGGAATTATTAGCGAGAATAAAGGATATCAGATCTTCAGAAAAAGTTCTCTACCGCCAAGTTTTAGATTTATATGCTACTGCAGTTGATTATAATCCAAAGGATGAAAAATCTATTGAGTTTTTTAAAATTGTACAAAATAAACTTCATTTTGCAACTCATGGCCATACTGCTTCAGAATTAATTTATGAAAGAGCTGATTCAGAAAAACCATTTATGGGACTTACAACCTTTAATGGTGAAATACCAGTTATGAGTGATGTAGTCATTGCTAAAAATTATTTAACAGAAGAGGAATTAAAAATTTTAAATAATTTAGTATCAGGATATTTTGATTTTGCTGAAATTCAAGCAATTAGGCATAAACCAATGTATATGGAAGATTATATAAGAGAGCTTGATTCCATTTTATCCACTACAGGAGGAAATACATTAATTGGTGCAGGTACTATAAGTCACGATGAGGCAATAAAAAAAGCAAAAAGTGAATATAGAAAATATCAAGTAAAAGAAATTAGCCCTGTGGAAAAAGCATATTTAGAAACATTAAAAGACATTAGTAAAAAAATTGATGATAAAGAGAGTTAACAAAATAATTTTGCTAACCTTTTTTTATTTAAAAATAATAATGATTAAAGAGAAATAAAAGTGGATAAAATGATCATTATTGCTTTAAAGCTTAAAAAATAATGACGGATATGTAGAAATGTTGTCAACGGGAATATTTTTATGATATTATTTTTAATAAAAGGAGAAACTTTTGTAAATGAAAATAGAAAATATAAAACAAAAAGATTATGTTATAAAAGATTTTATGAATATAAATGATTTTTTTGAAAAATTAGCATCTAATTTTGGATTAGGTAAAATAATAAATAAGCCATCTAGAGTAAGTGGGGGTTTAACTCATAAAATGTATAAATTAACAACTGATAAATCTAAATATATAATAAAATTACTAAACCCAAATATAATGAAAAGGCCATCAGCATTAGAAAATTTTGAGAATGCCGATAAATATGAAGAAATATTAAAAGAAAATAATATTGATGCAATCTATTCTTTAAAATTTAATGGTAAAAAGCTACAAATACAAGACAATCAATATTTTTATGTCTATGATTGGTATGACGGAAAATCTCTTAAGGATTGTGAAATAAAAAAAGAAAATTGTGAAAAAATAGGAAGAGTATTATCAGAAATTCATAACATTACTTTAAAAGAAGATACTTGGAAAGAAAAATCAAAAAATATTAATTGGGAATATTATATTAATTTAGCTAAAGATAAAAAATCACCAATTTACGATATGTTATTTGATAAGATAGATATATTAAATGATAGTATGAATAAAGGAAATGAAGTAGTAGATAAGTTACCTAATTATATTGCAGTTTGTCATAATGATTTAGATAGTAAAAATGTTCTGTGGTTGAATGATAATTTTAAAATCATTGATTTAGAATGTTTAGGATATTCTAATCCATATTTAGAGTTATTTACACTAGCCCTATGTTGGTCAGGTTATGAATCATGTAATGTTAATTTTGAATTATTCAAAGCATTCATTAATAGTTATTTTGAAAATTCAAAATTGAGCAAAAATGTTAATTGGGAAGCTTTATATTATGCTAATAATAGTAGATTAGAATGGCTAGAATATAATATAAAAAGATCTTTAATGTTAGAAACAGATTCAGAGGAAGAACAAAAATTAGGTATTAATGAAGTTAAAGAAACAATGGATCATATTATTTATTATTACTCATTAAAAGATGAAATACTTAAAAATTGTAAATAATTAAAAGTTGATGTAAATTATAAATAATAAACGAATATTGAAAATAAAGATAAAATATCAATATTTGATATCTTGGCGATATATAATTATATTAAGATAATATATTAAAATATCTAAGGATATGTTTAAAATCTTTGTATTAAAAGTAACTTATTTATGATGTACAATTTCAAAGTAAAAGAAATTTGATAGGAGATATAACATTATGAAATATATTAATAAAAAAAATCCTAAAATAATATATAAAAAGCGTCCAGGTGCTTATGCAATTATTATTAGAAAAGAAGATAATAAAATAGGTATTGTGACCGATGGCAATGATTATTTTTATTTAGGCGGAGGTATAGAAGAGCCTGAAACAGCATTAGATGCATTAAAAAGAGAATTAATTGAAGAATCTGGTTATTCGTTAAAAAATATTAGAGAATTTGCCAATGTTGATTCTTATATATATGATGAGAAACACGGCTATCTTGAAGTAATTGCTAATGTATACATAGGGGAATTTGATAAAAAAATAACTAATCCAATAGAAAAAGATCATGTTGTATTATGGGTTAATGCTCAAGAATATATAGGAAAAATGTGTAGAGAATGGCAAGAATATATATTAAATGAATTTATCAATCATTTTGATAGATTTATATAGTGAATAGTAATAGTAAAATTTTATTTGAAACTAATATGAAATAATATTATTGAAAAATAAAATTGCGAGCAAATGATAACAATGTTCTCAATTGTGAAATATTTATTTTAAAGATAGTACTATAAATAATATATGAGAGCATGTGGATATAATCTTTATGATTTGTTTCCAGAAATTAAAGAAAATTTATAGATAATATATATAAGTAATGTTATACTTAAATTAGTGGGTTAAACATTTTTAATTGAGGTGATGTAATTGAAAAGACTTTTACAGATTAGTTTAGATACCTTATTGACTTCTATATTACCGATAATTATGTGGATAATTTTAGGATTTACTTTAACCAAAGAAATATCAAATGTCTTTTCTCTTACTTACCCTTTACAATTTTTTTATATGATATTTGTTAATTTATTCGCAATAGGACCTAACATTACTGCAAAGAAAAAAAATAATAAAGATGTTGTTTATTCTAATATGTTATTTGGATTATTAATTGTTGGACTATTAACTTTAATATTAGTTATTAATGTGAATACATATATCAAAATAATGAATATGAATGTAAATACATATCATCATTTTTGTATTTACTCAATTATTTGGATGTATTTAAGCTTCGTTATGCAAATGATTATGCAAAAGCTTTATTATGATAATAAAAATAATGAATCCAATAAAATAAATATAATATTTAATTTAACTAACTTTATTTTAATAATTATACTTACATGTATTTTAAAGGATTATATTGCAATTATTGTAACTTTAGTAATAGATTTTTTAATAGTACTCACTGTATTTATAAAATATTATAAAAAAACTAGATTTTGCTTACAAATTAAAGAAAATATTAAATATACATCATTTAATATTTTAAGAAATTTAGGTATGTTTTTAATTTATGGAATAGGATTTGGCAATAGTTTCTCTTATGGTGAAAAATATGCAACAGCAATAAACTTTGAAAGTTTAACAACTGATACCCAATGGGATATGTTATATTCAGTTGATACAGCATCAAAAATAGATTTAGCTGAAAACAAATTTAATTATAAAGAATCACGGAAAAATGCATATAAGTTATTATCGATATTAATTTCTACAATTTTAATTATGAATTTAACGCTTTATTGGTATTTTAAACCAGATTTAATTGTTTTAGAAATATTATTAGCAGTTCAAATAATAGATATGTTAATAGATCCATTAAAGACTTTAAGAATGAGTTATATACAAATAAATGATAATAATAAAAAGCATAATATATTTTACCTACTATCAAGACTAATTCGTTTACTATGTTCCTTTATACCAAGTGCATTTTGTACATATATTGGTCAAGCAATATCTGCAATATATTTATATGTTTATTCGTTGGTTGCATGTAGAAATGTAAAAATTTTTAAATCGAGTAATAGTAATTAACTAAATAATATAGTACACTAAAATTAGTAAACGGATGCAAACAATGTTTGCAAATTGTTTGCAGATGAGAAAATATTTATAGTAACAATAATACCATAAATATTATAAATATCAATGTTCACAAACCTATAATTACTTGAAATAACGATAATACTATAAATTACATAAATACTATATATACTCGTTATTATATAACTTGTGGAAGTGGTAAAAAGTATAAAAATTGCTGTGGAAAGTAGGCTTGAATCCCTTATAAAATAAGGAAATAGCGAGTTTTTTGCTCTATTATTGATAAAATAATACTATTTGTATAAGAAAAAAATAAAAATAGTCTGTTATATTGTTGAAAATTAATAAATAGTCACTTGAAAAAACATGAGTTAGCGTTGTATACTTAAATAGTAGTTGTACAAAATAAATGATTTAAATTATTTTAAATAGAGGGGGAAAATAAATGAAAAAAGATTTAATGACAACAGAAATAATTGTTCAAGAAAATAAAATTGGAATAATGCGAGTTGGAAATGTTAATTATATTTCTTTAACTGATTTAGCAAAATATGCGAATCCC
>CANRQF010000003.1 GCA_947632715.1 uncultured Bacilli bacterium
ATATCCGGATATTTAGCATAATATTTTAAAGCATCTTTTACATTATCGACAAATTCATCATATACTTTAAAATCTGTAAAACATAAAATATTTTTATCACATAATGTTTTTATCTCCCAATCATATTTGATATATTCATTTAAATCTAATTCTTTATTCATTATTATTTTTAAAAAATTTAATTCTTTTTTAGTACATAAACTAAATATATAATTTTCTTGATTATAAACATTAATAATTTCTTCAATCATTTTCTTTTTAGTTATTTTTTCATAATATTTTGGATCTTCAGTTACCTTTAAATAAGCCTCATAAACATAGCTTTTAGAATATTTTTTCAAATCATCAATTAATTTCATATATACCTCTTTTTCTATATATTATCTTATTATTTACCATAATACAAGATTAAAAAAAAGAAATTGTTAATAAATTAACTTGCTATAAACTCTGCTAAGTTTTCAATTGCTTGTTTTTTTAATTCAAAAGATGGATGAACATATAATTTTAAAGTTATTTCAATAGATGAATGTCCTAGTATTTCACTAAGTGTTTTAATATCCATTTTAGCCTCAATTGCTCTTGTAGCAAAGGTATGTCTTAGCGTATGGAAATTAATATAATTAAGATTGCATTTTTTAATTACGCCACGATAAAATTCTTCAAAATATCTAGGATCATATAACTTATTACTACCTGATAATAAATAATAATCATTATCTTTAACTAATACTTTTAAATATTCCATAATAAACTTTGGAACTGGTACTGTTCTTTTAGATGTGTCACTTTTAGGAGTACTAGCAATTAATGTTGTTCTTGTTTTACCATTACTTTTATTTTTTATTCTAGCAATAGTTCTTTTAACTTCTAAAGAATTATTATAAAAATCAATATCTTCCCATTTTAAACCACATACTTCACCTATTCTAAGTCCTGTATACATACACAAAAGTAAACATATTTTTCTAATATTAATATTAGTTTTTAAATAATTTACTAAAATATTTTGTTCATCTTTAGAAAATATATAAATAGTTTTTAAATTATTTTTGACTTTTAAATCATTTAAATTAATATAATCTATATAATGTTCTTCACAAGCAAATTTAGTGCTAGCTTTAATAATATAAATAATAGTTTTAATAACAGATAAAGATAAATTACTATCTTTATATTCATTAATAGTCTTGATAATTATTTCTTTATTTAATTCATTTAAATATAAATTTCCTAAATAATTATTGATATATTTACTTATTATACCTTCATATCTAAGTTGTGATTGAATCTTAATATCTCCTTTTTGTTTTAACCATAACTTTAAAATATCTTTATATTTATAGGCCATTATCTCACCCCCTGAAATGTATATTTTAGTACACATTTTAAAACAATACAAAAAAAGTAGAAAAATTCTACTTTCACACTTCTTTATAAATTAAATATATTATTATAGGTGAACATATATGGTAAGAAGACCTAATCCAACTTTTTATATCTTTTGTGCAATTGGTTTATGTATATTAATATTCTATCAATTAATTATAACTTTTATTTTACCATTTCGTTATAATATTTTTATCTTAACCGTTGAAATTATTCTCTTATTCTTCTGTATCAGCCGCATAATATGGTTTTAAAAATAGTTCTGTCTTATAGACATAATCTAAATCTTTACGCATATTTTTACAAATAGTAAATTCATCACCTTCAAATTTAATTTCTGGTACTAATGATATTAATACAAAAAACAATTTTTCTTCTTCTATAGATAAGTTATTAATCATTTTATATTTTTCATAAATAGTACTAAATTCTAATTCCCAAAAATTATGCTGATACAATTTATATAAATCTAAGATGGGTGTATCAAACTTAGCTTTATCCCAACTTATTAAATAATCTTTATCACTTCTTAAATAATGGTCTAAACTTAAATTATTATGAATGAGAGATATTCTTTCATTCTTTTTTTCTTTAACCATACTATACCAGTTATCAAGTTCTCTTTCGGTAAACTCTAAAGCAGCTTTTAATTTCGAATAATTTCTTAAAAATTCATATTCTGATGGTGAATTATAAATATTTTTTAAATAAAGTTCATAATATTTTAAATAATAATCTTTTAAATATAATATATTATTTTTAATATCTTCATATATTTCTTTAAAAGTTTCTTCTGATACTTCTTTACTATATGATGTTTTAGAGTGAAGTAATGCTACAACGGAAATTAAATCTTCACTCTTAGATGGATTTATTACTTCATTATCTTCTACATACTCATATATATAAGTATCATCTCGACTAGTATTATATATTTCGGGAAAATAATTAAAATTTCGGGATTTTAAATAATTAAAAATACTAATCAAATCTTTATTTTTAGGTTTATCTTTTACAACAAAATTACCACTTGTAGTTTCTAATATAGTACACTTACCTCTTATTGTATAACGATAAGGTTTATATAAAGATTTTAAAGTTTCTAATCTATTCATCACCTAGAGGAATTAATACTTTATCACCAACATTTAAAGCATCTATATTATTGTATTCATTAATTAAAGATACAGGTACTTTATACAGTGTACTTATTGATTCAAAAGTTTCATTTTCTTTAACAATATGGATATGATATGTAACAAAGGTATCATCTTCATTTTTAATAGTATCCATTATTGTTTTTTCATCCTCACTATCTAATCTTTCTTTAATTATTTCTTCGGTAACTGATTCTTTTACTTCTTCATTAATATCTTTTACTTTTTCATCTATTTTTTCTTCTTCAACCATTTGTTCTTCCTTTCTATCTTCTTCCACCACATCTTTAACTTCTTTATCATTTTCATCCTCACTTTCTTTTTCTTCCGCACTTACATCTACTTCTGTATCCGTTATGGCATCATCCATAAAAGCTAAATCACTATTCATCTCTTCATCATCTACTCGCTCAAATAATTCATCATTACTATCATCAATTAAATCTTCTAAAACATCACCAGATAAAGAGTATTCAATATTAATTTTTAATTTAGTATTATCTACAATATCATAAGAAAAATCTTCAATATTAAAATCTACTGATTCTCTATCGATATCACTTCTAAGTTCTACTGTAAAAGGTAAAGTATACTTAAATTCTTCAGTATTAACACTTAATTCATGACTTTTATATTCACCACTTATATAAAAATTACCAAGAACTACTCCATCATTGACATTATAATCATGTTCTAAAGACATTTTAGTTATTTCACGAATATTACTTTTAAAATCGATTTCACTTTCAAAGGGTATTTTTATAAACATATTATCATCTCCTAAAAAATAATATGTCATAAAAAAAATAATATAACTAAGATATTATTTTTTTTGTCTATTAAATAAATCATTAAAGATAGTATCATAATTTTTAACTAATTTAATTTCTACACTATCTAAAACTACCTTTGGTATTTCTTTTAAATCTTTTTCATTATCAAATGGAATATATACTTTTTTAATACCATAATTATAAGCAGCGATAAGTTTCTCTTTTAAGCCACCAACTTTTATTAAATCACCTTTTAAAGATATTTCACCCGTAAATGAGACATCATTACCAATTACCACATCAAGTAGTTTAGATAAAATAACGGTAACAATGGCTACCCCACAAGAAGGACCATCTTTTTTTAATGAAGAAGATAAGAAATGAATATGAAGGGTATGATCATAAAACATAGTATTACTAACATAATTTTTTTCTCTAATAAATGATAAAGCCACCATAACACTTTCTTTTAGTACTTCTCCAAGTTGACCTGTTAAAATAACTTTTTCATCACCATTAAATATCGAACACTCTAATCTAGTAACATCGCCACCTATATTAGTATAGGCTAAGATATTAACTACACCTGAATTATTAATTTCTTTATTTTCTAAAGATTCTCCTTCTTTTAAATATTTAACAACTTCTAATTCTCCTACTACTAAAGATTTAGTTGATGTAATTAATTTCGTAATCAACTTTTTTAATATTCTTTCTAAATCACGAACACCAGCTTCTTTAGTATAATTATTGATTATATACATAATTGTTTCATCTTTAATTAATAATTTACGACTCATATTAAATTCATCATAAATCTTTGGTAAGATATATTTTTTGGCAATATCAACTTTTTCAAAAATATTATAACTAGAAAGTTCAATAATTTCTAAACGATCATATAAAGGATATGGTATATCTTTAATATCATTAGCAGTAAGAACAAACATAACTTGACTTAAATCAAATGGTTCTTCAATATAGTTATCTACAAAATGAACATTTTGGGTACTATCTAATATGTCTAATAAAGTACTGGCTGGATCTCCCTTATAATCCTTAACCATTTTATCTACTTCATCAATTAAAATAACAGGATTTTTAGTATTACATTTCTTTATGGCTTGAATAATTTTACCAGGTAAACTTCCTAAATAAGTACGACGGGAACCAACGAGTTCAGTAGCATCATTTAAACCACCAACACTTATTTTATAATATTCTCTATTTAAAGCATGAGCAATACTTTCCGTAATAGTAGTTTTACCAATTCCTGGCGGACCAACTAAACAAATAATAGGACTACTAATCTCCGGATTAATATTTTTAATATTGATATAATCTTCAATTCTTGATTTAATTTCATTTAAACCAAAATGACTTTTATTAAGCTTATTCAATACTGATTTTACATTAAGATTTTCTTTACTTAAAGTATTCCAAGGTAAATTTAATGTCCAATCCAAATAATTTTTAAGCACACCATGTTCAGGTGAATTTGATGATAAATTTTTTAATCTAGTTATACTCTCATATAATTTAGTAAAAGTCTTTTTATCTAAATCTAAAGTATTTAATTTATCATAGTATTCTTTTATTTCATCATCGTATTCTTTAGCATCTCCTAAAGCAAGTTCTATTTCTTTTAATTTTTCTTTTAAATAATATTCCTCTTGTTCTTTAGATAATCTTATTTCAATATTATTATCTATTTTTTCTTCTAACTCTATATGTTTAATTTCAGTTTTTATATCTTTTATTAATGATAATGCTCTTTTTTCTGGATTAACTTCTTGCATATATTGCATTTTTTGTTTTGGTTTAAGTGGTAAAAAAGTGGTAATCGCATCACATAAGAAACTTAAATCATCATTATCATTAACTACTTTTAATATACTATTAGAAATATTTGGTGAAGATTCGATATAACTATTTAAATTATCTCTTAATTTATTTTTTATAACTTCTTCTCCATTAGCTTCAAACTTAGGTAATACGATATCACAAAAATAGGCACTAATAATATCATCACTAAACGCTTTATAATTAAGTATTCTAACTCTTTTTTCTCCTCGTAAAGTAAGTCTTAAATTACCATTAGATAATTCTAATTTGTTTTTAATTACCGCAATAACACCCACTAAAGGAAGATCAGCAATTGATGGAGTTAACGTATTAGTATTAGGTGTAACAATTAAAACTCTATTATTATATTTTTTATTACTAACTTTAATTATTTTTTTACTTATTTCATCTTTTAATTCAATTTTTATTTCTTGAAAAGGCAAGATTACTAGGTCCTTAAGTAACATTACTAATACTAAATTATCCATAGTAACACCTCCAAAATATAAATCTTATTATAATGGTAAAAAAATAATTTGTAAATAAAAATTAAGTGATTTTTTCGAAAAATTTTGAAAGAAAAAAGGCAACTAAAAAGTTGCCCTTAAAACTCTTAATTTAAAGTTAAAGTACGCTTATTTTTAATATTTAAATCTTCATAATCTAAGCCATTTATATTAATAAATTTCTTACTATCTTCTAATGGTATTATATTATAATAATAAGTTTTATTTATATCATTAATAACTCCTATTTCATAACCTACATCATTATATTTAATTAAATATTTCTCATTAAATATATCTGTTATACCTTTTATACCTAATTTATTTGCATATAGTTCTACATATTCAAAAATATATTTTACTAATGTTTCTATAGTATAATCAATATTTTCTTTATCTTCTTTATAAGTAATAGATTCTACTTCTTGCATACTTTCTTCTAATATTAATATTAAGTTTTCAATTATATATCTTATATATGAAATATCGTTCATTTTTTTACCCCCTAAACAATCTATCTAATTATTTTCTTTTAATATTTCTAATGCTCTATGCATTTTCATATCATATTTTACTACTTCTAAAGAGCCATAAGCATTAATAAGTTCTTCTTTTTTAATACCATAGTTAGTAGCCATTTCTTCTGCTTTAGCATCTACTTCTTTTTCTGTAAAATCAATTTTTTCAGTATCAGCAATATATTCTAATAAGAATCTTTCTTTGATTCTCTTAATTGCTTCTGGTTCTATTTGTTTATGTAAATCTTCATGAGTTGTACCCGTAATACGATAATAATCTTCTATTTTTAAACCTTGTGATGCAAGTCTTCTTTCATAATCTTCAATCATACGATGTACTTCATCATCAACAATTTCATCATTTAATTCTACTTCAACATTTTTTATTGCTTTATTTAAAAGATCATCAATAAATTTATTTTCTATTTCAGTTTCTTTTCTTTCTTTAATAGTCTTTTCTACTTCTTTATCAAATTCTTCTTTAGTAGTTACATTATCTAAACCTAAATCTTTATAAAAATCTTCATTGATTTCTGGTAATTCTTTAGTCTTAATTTCATGAATTTTTACTTTAAATATTACTGGTTTATTTTTTAAATGTTCTACATATTCATTTGGAAAAGTTAAATTTAAAGTAACTTCTTCATCTTGTTTATGACCAATTAATCCTTCTTCAAATCCTGGAATAAATGTATGTGATCCAATTTCTAAAGGATAATTTTCACCCTTACCACCATCAAGTGGTTTACCATCTACTTCACCATCAAAATCAATAACTACCGTATCACCATTTTCAACTTTACCATCTTCTTTAACTACTACTTCAGCTAAATTAGTTCTTAAAGTTTCAATTTCATTTTCTATTTCTTCTTTAGTTACTTTAACTTTATCTTTTTTAACTCCTAAATCTTTATAACTACTTACTTTAACTTCTGGTTTAGTAATAATTTTAAATTTTAAAATAATACTTCCATCAGATATGCCAGTAATATCAATTAATGGTTGAGTAACTGGTACTAAATCATTTTCTTTCATTACTTGTTCATAACCAATAGTTATTGCTTCATTAATAGCATCTTCATATAATGGTTCATATCCCATTTTCTTAATAAATACTTCTTTTGGAGCAGCACCTTTTCTAAAGCCATCAATTTTTGTATTTTTATTTACTTTCTTAAAAGCTTTATCAAGACAATTTGCCCATTTCTCACCTTCTAGTTTTACTTCAATTTCATGTACGTTTTTCATAAATTCCCTCGTTTCTTCGTTATGTATTATAATATATTTCTCTTAACTTTACAAGATAAAGAGTATTTCATTTTTAAAATAAATGTTTAATTAAAAAAAGCCTAAATAATTAGGCTATATTTAAGATTGTGATATTATAACCACCATTTGGACTTTCAACTAAAACTGTATCACCAGTTTTATGTCCTTTCATGGCAACACCGATTGGTGATTCCACAGATATTTTATTATTAAATGGATCTGCTTCAACAGAAGATACTATTTTATATTCTTCTTCTTCACCATCTTCATCTTTAATAGTAACTACGGAACCAATGCCAACGCCACTGCCTTTTTTCTTAGCATCAACAATTTTACTATGTTCTAGTTTATATTCTAATTCTTTAATTCTAGCTTCAATTTGAGCTTGGTCATTACGAGCAGCATCATAATCAGCATTTTCAGATAAATCACCCATTGCTCTTGCTTCTTTTAAAGCTATAATAACTTCTTTTCTTTTAACATTTTTAAGTTCATCTAATTCAGTTTCTAACTCCAAATAACCCTCTGCAGTTAATTCAAAAACATCATCTTTTTTCATGTTAAATCTCTCCTTTTTATATGACTTACCAAATGATACTATAAATCATTATTTTTGTCAAATATTTTTAAACGCATCATCGCAAATTTTGGTAAATCTTCATCAAATTTTAACTTAATTATCATCTTTGGATGGCGTGCTACTTCAATATTATTATTATCTTCATCAAATATTTCTTTTATAGTATATGTTATTTCATCTATATTAGGACCAATAAATTCAACAACATCACCAATTTTAAAATAATTTCTTTGCTCTATTATAAGCATTTTATTCTTAAAATCATAATCTATGACTATTCCTAAGAAATCTTGATTACTTACTTCCATTCTATCTTGAAAATAACTTTCATTAGGTCCTGGAAACTTATGGTAAAACTGAGGTGTTGTATCTCGGTTAGCTACTCTATCTAAAATTAACTCATAATATTTCAAATCTTTTTCCGTAAGACTTTTATTTAAAATACCATCAATTATTTTCCGATAACACATAATAACGGTGGCAATATAATATATTGAACGCATTCTACCTTCAACTTTAAAGGAATTTACTCCAATATTAATCATATCTTCTAAAAATTCAACCATATTTAAATCTTTACTCATTAAAGTAAAAGGAATACTTTCTTTATCACATCTATTAAAAACCCAACGACATATTTGGGCACAACCACCACGATTAGAATCTCTACCTGTCATATAATTTGATAAAATACATTTACCACTTATGGATGTACACATTGCCCCATGGATAAAGCATTCTAATTCAACATTACATTCTTTTTTAATTCTAATAATGTCTTCTCTTGTAGCTTCTCTTCCTAAAACAAATCTTTTTACCCCTAAACTTTTCCAAAAATTAATTGCTTCATAATTAAGGGTACTAGCTTGAGTTGATAAAATGACATCTATTCCTAATTCTTTAGCCATATTTACAATCACAATATCGCTAGCAATTATGGCATCAACATGCATATCTTTTAATTTTTGTAAATAAGTTTTAACATCTTTTAAATTTTCATCATGAAAAACAATATTAACTGTCACATAAACTTTTTTATTTATTTTATGCGCTAGATTAATACCTTTCTCTATTTCTTCTAAACTAAAATTCTTCGCATTAGCTCTTAAACTATAGTCATAACCACCAATATAAACTGCATCGGCACCATATAAAAGAGCAATTTCCAATCTTTCTAAATCTCCCGCTGGAGCTAGTAACTCAACCATTGTTATCCCCCTTTAATTTATATATAGTTCCTTTATCTAAAAAAGCTCGATCAGTTTCTATTTTACTTTCATTTTTTAATAGAGATATAACATCATCAACACTTAAAAATGCTGAATTAATAAAGTAATACTTACATGGATATTTCATTAAAGATAGACCATTAAATAAAGGCATATGATAAAGAATTGTCCCATAATCATTTTCATATACTAAAAATTTATGATTAGTATTTTCTATTTCTATTGGATTATCTTTTTCAATATTATGAAATTTAACATAATTATCAATAAGTAATCTTCTTGAATACATAGATTTAATATATCCTAAAACAAATAAAGTTAATTTATCAGGAATAGATTTAACAATATATTCTATTTCACTTTCTTTTATATCAGTGGAAATAACTACACTTTGAACATAATTTAAATAGATAGAGATTGATTCAATATTACTATTAAAATGACTTAAATATAATATCTTTTCTATATCTAAATCTTTTACAATAGGTATTATTCCTAAATCATCAAAAATAATACCTTTAACATTCTTTATCTTTTTTAACTCTTCTTTTAATTTATCTATTCCTTCATTATCTAAAATTCTATTAACTAATAAATAATTATTTTCGTATACATTATTAATTTCAGACATAGAAAAAGTATTAGGTATGCCTACACAAAAGCCTTCCAAAGGAAAGACAAATGAATTAATACCTAATTTTTTTAATTTTTTTATATCTTCAAGATTATTTATTGTGATTAAAACTTTATTCATGTTTCCAAGTACTTACAGATAATCCATCGCCAATATCATAAAATTTAGTGTCAAATTCTTCATTTTCTTTTAGAAAATCAATATAATTTTCAATTTTAGTAACTAAACTTTTTAAATTCTTACTTTCAATTTCATCTTTATTACCAACATAACCATGAAATTTTAAATTATCTGTAATTATAGCTCCTGTATCTTTTAAGAAATATTTATATTTTTCAAAAAATTTAGTATATTGACCTTTGGCTGCATCAATAAATATTAAATCATATTTTACTTCTTCTGATAAATTAACATCTAAAGCATCTTGAAATACGACATTTATTCTTTTATCAAGACCACATCTTTTGACATTTTTTAAACATTCCATATATCTAGTTTCGTCTCTTTCAATAGTTGTTACAAATGCATCTTTGTTAGCACTAGCCATTAAGATAGCAGAATAACCAATGGCACTACCTATTTCGAGAATATTTTTAACATTATTCTCTTTAATATATTTCATTATAAAAGCAATGGATTTTTTCTCAATAATGGGAACATTTTTCTCCTGAGCATAATCTTCCATTTCTAATATTAATTCTTTCATTTACTAATCACCTACTAATATTCATACCATAAACCTTGACTTTTAAGTTCATTTATTTTAGCTTGATGTTCACTATAAGTCTTAGTAAAGTATGTTTTTTTATTTTTATCCGCTACAAAGTAATAATAATCATGAGCTTCTGGATTTAAAGAGGCTTCAATTGAAGATGATGATGGACTACAAATTGGTCCAATTGGTAATTTTCCTCTATTACAACCATTTCTGGTATTATAGCCATTATTACAATTATTTAACTCACTACTTAAAAGTGGTTTACTAAAATCTTTTTGAGCTGCATAATAAGTTGTTACATCACTACCTAGTGAATCGCCAATATTTAAACGATTATAAAATACTCCGGCAACGCCTTCTCGATCATTGGCATTAACTCCTTCAAGTTCAACAATACTAGCCATCGTTAAAATTTCATGATAACTGTATTTACTCAATAATTGAGAAGCACTATAATTATCTAACACATTTTGCATTTTATCAAGCATTTTTTTAAATATACCCTTTAAAGACTCATCTTTATAATACTCATATGTACTTGGAAATAAATAACCTTCAAGACTATAATATAAGCCATCTTTTAATATACTTTCATCAATAAAATCATATGTATCAATTAGTTCTTGTAAATATTCTTTATCCTTTAAAAGGGTTGTTATTTCATCTTTTGAATAACCAAATGTCTTTTCTATTTGACTCATATAATCAGTTATTCTTTTGCCTTCAACAAATGTTATAGAAACACTGTCAATAATGGCATCTCCTTTATTTAAAATGGTAAAAATTTCCTTTACACCATCCTTCTTATTTATATTATATGTTCCAGCTTGAACACTGATATCTTTATGTAATTTTAAATATATTAAAGTAGCTATTTTACTTCTTATAATTTTTTCTTTAGCTAAATCATTAACTACACTTTTTAAAGAAGAACCACTACTAATTGTAAAGGTAACATATTCATCTTTTTTAGATACACCATTTAAACTATAAGTATATAATCCTACTAATAACAATATTACAACTAATATACTAATCAATAACCCTATTATTACTTTCTTCTTCATTCTTAACCACTAATTCTTTCTAAAACTTTATTAACATAGTCTAATTCATCTTCAGATAAAGCTTTTAATTTTTTATTTTTAATTTTACCACTATAAAGTTTATCAGTTATATGATCATGATAAACTATGTAAGTATCGTTATCTTTTTCTATTTTTAAAATAAGTTCAAATTCTCTTTCAACATCACGACTATTCTTGAGTCTCATTTTTACACTTCCTTAAATAATTTTCTAATATTATACAAGATGCTATACTATCAATTTTTTCTTTAGCATTTTTATAATTATCATTATTTTCGTGAATTATATCAATTGCACTTTTAGTAGTTAACCTTTCATCCATTAAAGCAACTTCTATATTCTCTTTTTCTAATAAATCTTTAAAATTTAGACTACGATTACCAGCAAAACCAATACTACCATCCATATTTTTAGGTAACCCCAATACAACTAATTTTATATCATTATTAAAAATTATTTCTTTTAATTTAGGAATTATACTTTCATATTCTTCACTATTAAATCTTAAAACAGTATAGGGACTTACTAAAGTATTAGTTTTATCAGTTATACTTATTCCTAAAGTTTTAGTACCTAAATCTAATCCTAAATAACGCATTTTATTTACCTTCGTAAGAATTAATTAAAGCAAGTAATATTTCCTCTCTTTTTAATGTTTTTATTTTATCTCTTGCTCCTTCATAATTTGATATATATGTAGCATCTCCCGTTAAAAGAAAGCCAACTAATTGATTTTCAGCATTATAGCCCTTCTTTTCTAAAGATACTATTACTTCATTTAAAGTTAATAATATTAATTCTTGTCTTAAAGCTGCAACATTAAATACACTTGTCTTATCCATAATTTCATACCTTCCATTTAAATTAATTCTATCAAATTACTATCTCTTTTTCAATTACTTTATAATTACTTTATAAAAAAAAGAATTACTATTTTAAATTCTCTAGTAATTCTTCTTTCTTCATTGTGCTATAACCTTTAACACCAGCATCTTTAGCCATTGCTTTAAGTTCTGCTAAAGTTTTATTAGTTAAATCTTCTTTTTTAACTTCTTTTACTTCTTTTACTTCTTTTGTTTCTTTTGTTTCAGTTTTAGTTTCTTTAACTTCTACTTTAACTTTCTTACCAGCTAAAGCATCTTTACTAACTTTTACTAATTCAGTAAAACTAGCAGCATCATTGATAGCTATTTCAGATAACATCTTACGATTTATTTCAATACCAGCTTTATTTAAACCATCAATAAATTTAGAATAACTGATATCATTTAAACGACATGCAGCATTAATTCTTGTAATCCATAATTTACGGAAGTTTCTTTTATTTTGTCTTCTATCTCTAAATGCATATGCTCCACTATGGAATACTTGTTCTTGAGCTGTTTTATATAATCTATGTTTACTTCCAAAATAACCTTTTGCTTGTTTTAAAACTTTACGTCTTCTATTTTTTGATACGTTTCCGCCTTTAACTCTTGCCATTATTTATCCCCCTATCTGATAACAGATTTTAATCTGTTAGCTTCTCCTTTCGCTAAAACTCCTTTGTTTCTTCTTTGTCTAACTGCTTTAGAAGAATCTTTACTTGTTTTATGATTTCCATTACCTTTTTTATAAGTTAATGTACCATTTTTCTTAACTTTTAAAACTTTACTACTAGCTTTATGTGTTTTTTGTTTTCCCATAATTACATTTCTCCTTCTACTTCTTATTTTTTAGGCGCTAATAACATAGACATTTGGCGTCCTTCTAATTTTGGTTCACTCTCTATTTGACTTACATCGCTTAACTTTTCGGCAAATCCTAAAAGAACATCTTTGCCAAGTTCAGTATGGGCCATTTCACGACCTTTAAATTTAATAAAAGCCTTAATTTTATGTCCCTTTACTAAATAATCATAAGCATTCTTTCTTCTAGTTTCTAAATCATGAACATCAATTTTAACTGAAAGACGATACTCTTTAACATCTTTATTGTTTTCTCTTTGTTTCTTTTGAGTTTCTTTTAGTTTCTTTTGTTTTTCATAACGATACTTATTATAATCCATAATTTTCGCTACAGCTGGTGTACTATTTTCACTCATTAAAACTAAATCTAAGCCAGCATAATTTGCTAGTGTTAGAGCATCTTCAATTTTCTTGACACCCATTTTTTCGCCATTTGGACCAATAACCATTACCTCTGCTACTTTAATTTGCTCATTTATTAGTAGCTCATCTGTTTTTGCTATAATTAGCACCTCCATATAAATTAAAAAGTGAGTATATTTATACCCACTTAAAAAACCTATTTAATCTACTCTTTATCTTCGGCTTTTTACCTATTACTAATGTGTAATCAGGTGGATATAAATCGCTTTCCTTTTTAATAACGATAATATTTTAACACTATAGTATATGTTTTGTCAAACATTTCTATGCTTCAAACTTATTTTAACTTAGGTTTATCTTCTTTTAAGTAATAATTACAAGTAATATAATTTCTATCTAATGGTTCATCTGGATGAATTGGCTGTCCATAAATTTCACTAAGTTTAGCAAAATCAAATGTAATACTATCTATATTGGAAATATCTTCTTTGCCAATAATGGAAAAAGCAGGAACATACCCATTAATAAGAGTTACTGGATTAGTGGCATCATATAATATCAAAGTACCATCTTTCATTTTAAATATATTATAGGCATGTACTTCTTTAGAGTCTTCAACAATTAATTCACCAAATAATAAATAACTTTTTATACCACAAAATTCTGCTAAATTTTGAACAGCAGCACTTCTTTCTGAACATAATGCTGAATTATTTTTATAAAAATCTCCGATTGATAATAACTCATTACCTCTATCTTTTAAATAAACGCTTTCCCTAATTGACTGATTACCTTTATATCCAAATGCTTCAATAGTAAAATTTTGTAATTCATGAAAAAATTGTAAAAAATTATCAAAATTTTTGCCTTTAATAAATTTCATAAATTCTATATATAATGTTGCATCGTTCATATAAAATGGATCAACTAAATAAGATGCGATAATAGGACTATCTGAATTAATATACCCTTCATTAATTGTACCAATCAAGCGACCATTATTATTCCTGTTAATTTCTCTTGGCTTTGAATTATTCTCTAACCATTCAAGTCTAGACATAACAAATCCTTTAATTTGTTCTTCGTTTTCTAAAGAATTAATATATGCTATTATTTCTCTAAAAGAATTAATATTATTCATACTTACTCTCCTTTAAGATTCATACTACTTTTTATAAGTATATCATAATATTTAATTACATAATAATATATCTTTTTATTTATGCTATAATTTAACTGTAAAGGATTAAAAATGATTATTGAAGGTTATAAAGGATTTAATAGTAATAAAACTAATAGATATGGTGCATCTTTTGAAGAAGGTAAAACCTATAAAATAGATGGTGATATTTCATTTGGAAATACTGGTAATGGGTTTCACATGTGTACTTCTTTATCTGATGTTTTTCGCTATTTTGATAATGATATAGTAGTTGCTAAAGTTATTGGTTATGGTAATACTGTCTGTTATAATGATGAATATAATGGCTATTATAATATGTATGCTGTTTCTAATTTACTCATTAGATATTTCTTAACAAGAGAACAAATTATAGAAATAATGTTAAATGCATCTTATTATGAATGTGAAAATTTTTTAAAGACTTTTAAATTAACTGATTTAGAAAAGCAATTATTTTTAAACAAATATCAAAGTGATTATTATATGACTAAACTTATTCTTTATTATCAATATAATTATTTAGATATATATGAAAAAAATCCTAATATAAAAGAAATAACTAGAAAATTAATCTAGTTATTTATAAAAATGTTTCATTAATTCAGTTGTTTCATCATAAGTTGTCTTTCTCACTTTACCTTTATCAATTACAATAAATTCAAAATTACCTAAATATAACGTTTTAAAAAAAGATCTTATTGGTTCATAAACTTTCATTTTATTATAAGAGCCTCGATAAATCGCTAACTTATACCCTTCTTTTATAGCTTTTATATTTGCTCTTAGACCATTAATTATTATCATTTACACCCTCCAGAATGTACTCATACTCTTCTTTTTAACTACATTATACATTATTTATTAGTGGCATTAATTTATAAAATGTCAATTAGACAAATTGTTTACAAAAGAAAAAGAACTAAATTAATAGTTCTAATCTTTATTTTCTATTTTATCTTCAATAAATTTGATAAATTCATCATAAGATACAGTTGTAGTTTCTTCACTACCATATAAACGATAACTTATTGTTTGATTATCAACTTCTTTTTGACCTAAGATTAAAGTTACAGGAATCTTATTTACAACTGATTCACGCATCTTATAACCAAGTTTTTCTTCTCTATCATCTATCTTTACCCGATAGTCACTTAATTTTTCTTTTATTTCTTTAGCATACTCTAAATGATATTCATTATTAACAGGAATAATATTAATTTGAACTGGTGCAAGCCAAAGTGGAAGAGCTCCTTTTGTTTCTTCAAGATAATAAGCAATAAAACGATCTAAACTGCCAAATACTGCTCTATGAAGAACAACTGGAGTTTTCTTTTCACCATCAGAATCAATATATGTTAAATCAAATTTCATTGGTAAACAGAAATCTAATTGACAAGTAGATAAAGTATATTCATTACCTACTGCTGGTTTAACTTGAACATCAAGTTTAGGTCCATAGAATGCTGCTTCACCAATTTTTTCAACATAATCAATTTTTAAATCATCTAATACCTTTCTTAAAGTATTTTCAGCTTTATTCCACATATCATCATCTGGATAATATTTAACTTTATCTTCTTTATCTCTCAATGATAATTCAAAATGATAATTAGTAATATGTAATTCTTTATAAACTTCTAAGATTAAATTAACAACTAGAGAAAATTCACTTTCAATTTGTTCAGGTGTTACAAAAATATGAGCATCATTTTGACAGAATGTTCTAACTCTTTCAATACCTTTTAGAGCTCCACTTGCTTCAAAACGACAATCTCTTGCTATTTCACCAATTCTAATTGGTAAATCTTTATATGAATGAATACTATTTGCGTAAATCATCATATGATGTGGACAATTCATTGGTCTTAAAACAAATTCTTCACCTTCAACTTCCATTTTTGGAAACATATTATCTTTATAATGATCCCAGTGACCACTTGTTTTATATAATTCAACATTTCCTAAAGGTGGTGTTAAAACATGTAAGTAACCTAATTTTCTTTCTTTACCTTTAATATAATTTTCTAAAGTTTCCCAAACAATATAACCATTTGGTAAATACATAGGAAGTCCTTTACCTACTAAATCGTTAGTCATAAAGATACCTAAATCTTTACCAAGTTTTCGATGATCACGCATTTTTGCTTCTTCTAATTCTTGTAAATAACTATTTAACTCTTCTTCAGTTGGAAAGCAAATACCATAGATTCTTTGTAACATCTTGTTACTGGCGTCCCCTTTCCAATAAGCTCCACTAAACTTAAGTAATTTAAAATTTTTAAGTTCCTTAACTGATTCAACATGAGGTCCACGGCATAGGTCAGTAAAATCACCTTGAGTATAACAAGAAATAACTGTTTCTGCTTCATCCATTCTTTCGATTAAATCAATCTTATATGGATCATCTTTGAACATTTCTAAAGCCTCTTTTTTACTTATTTCATGTCTTACAATTCTTTTGCCATCCTTAGCAATTTTTTTCATTTCCTTCTCAATTAAAGGTATATCTTCTTCACTAATTACTTTATCTCCTAAATCAATATCATAGTAGAATCCATCTTCAATAACTGGCCCTACCCAAAATTTAGCATCAGGATATAAATGTTTAATAGCTTGTGCCATTAAATGCGCACAACTATGATTTAATTTATTTAATTTTTCATCTTCTTTAATATTTATCATTTTTCTCCTCCTTAATATAAATATCTACTTTTATATCTTTATTTATTAATGATTTAAATTCATCTTTTAAATTAATACTACCGACAATACTGCCATAATGAATGGGAATAGCAATTTTCGGTTTTATATAGTTTATATATTCACTTGCTTCTTTAACATCCATTGTATAAGTTCCACCAATAGGAATAAAACAAATATCGGTTTTAATATTTTTATTTTCTTCTAAAGCATCAGTGTCACCCATTATGTAATATGTAGTGTTATCAATAGTTAAAAGGTAACCAACATATTTAGCACTTTTAGGATGGAAAGCTTTGCTAACATTATAAGCAGGTACGGTTCGAAAATAAAACTCTTCTAAAGAATACTCTTGACTTGGCTCTACTAATAAGACATTAGAAGTTATTTTTTGAAGAGAATCTTTTAAAATTAAGGGAGCAATAATCATTGTGTCATCTTTAATTACTTTTTGAATAGATTTCTCATCATAATGGTCATAGTGGTTATGAGTAATAAAAATATAATCGGCATCATGATAATTAGTATCTATTTGAAAAGGATCAAAATAGATTATTTTTTTGCCACTTAATTTAATAGATGATTGCCTAAATACTTCAATTTGCATAATATTCCTTCTTTCTAAAATAAAAAAGATGATACCTAAGGAGTGCATAAAGCACGGTACCATCCTTTAATTACTTAATTTAGATAACGGTTTTACCCGGAGCTTATTAGGCTCTCTAGAGAATAGTAATTACTAAACTTTTTGTTAATTTCCACCAAGCATTAACTCTCTTTAAAAATATTATTTAGTAATCGTGTTTCTCATAATCGATTTACAAATTAATTTTAACACTTTTAATTACTGATTGCAAATTATTTTTTACTTGGTACTAAATCTATACCACCTTTACTAAACGGATTACATTTAAGAATCCTTTTAATAGCAAGAATAGTACCTTTAAAAGAACCATGAATAGTAATTGCCTCCTTAGCATAATTAGAACAGGTTGGATAGTACTTACATTTACTATGACTAGATAAAGGCAAGCTTTGATAAATATCAATTAATTTCAATAATAATTTCTTCATAATTAAAGTATAAGATTTTATAATTAAGTTGGCAAGTAAAAAATTTACCAAAAATAGGTATTGCGTTTTTTAATGGAATATAATATACTCAATTTAGCGAACAAATATTCGGAGGTAAAATATGAATGAAATATATCCTGAAAGAAATATTTTATGTATTGATTTAAAAAGCTTTTTTGCATCATGTGAATGTGTAGAAATGGGCCTTGATCCTTTTACTTATCCTTTGGTGGTTGCTAATAAAAAACAAGGTAATGGGGCAATTACTTTAGCAGTTACCCCCTATTTAAAAAGTTTGGGAGTTAAATCGAGAGGCAGATTATATGAAATCAAACCGAACATCAAATATTTTATTGCAAATCCAAGAATGGATTTATATATTAAAAAAAGTAAAGAAGTTATTAGTATTTATTTAGATTTTGTTAGTAGCGAGGATTTACATATTTACTCTATCGATGAATGTTTTTTAGATGTTACGCATTATCTTAAAATGTATAAAATGACGGATGAAGAATTAGCCCTAAAAATACTTAATACAATTTATGATAAAACGGGATTAACTGCAACTTGTGGAATTGGTCCTAATATGTTACTTGCTAAAGTAGCTATGGATATAGAAGCTAAACATAATAAAAATAATATTGCCAAGTGGACTTATAATGATATTAAAGATAAATTATGGCCTATTACTCCCCTTTCTAATATGTGGGGAATCGGTAAAAGAATGGAAAAAAATTTAAATAATTTGGGAATATATAAAGTTGAAGATTTAGCGAAGATGGATAAAAATGTTTTAAAAGATAAATTTGGTATTATGGGACTTGAACTTTGGAATCATGCTAATGGGATAGATTTAAGCGTTATTAAAGATTATAAAAAATTAGCGAAAACTGAATCATATAGTCATTCGCAAGTATTATTTAAAGATTACAACGAAAATAACATCAAATTAATTATTAATGAAATGGTTGAAGTTCTAACCGCTAGACTTCGCAAAAACAATAAACTTACTAAATGCATTGGTTTTGGCATTGGATATTCTAAAGAAATAGATAATGGTTTTTACCATACAATAAAATTAGATACGGCGACTGATTCTACTGCTGAAATTTTAAAATATTGTCTAATAATTTTTGACAAATTTTATGAAAATTTGCCGATTAGAAAAGTTTCTATTAGTTTAGCTAATTTAGAGAAAAAAGAAAGCAAGCAATTAAATTTGTTTGAAAATAGCATAATTGAAAATAAAAATGGTCATATTAATGAGCAAATTGATGAAATAAAAAATCGATTTGGTAAAAATAGCTTATTAAAAGCAACCAATTTATTAAATGATTCTACTGCTATTGAAAGGAATAAGAAAATTGGTGGTCACTATGCTTGATCGGGGAATAATTAAATGGCAACCATTTGATTCATGCTTTAATTCAAAACAAATTATTTGTGACCTAGAAAATGAAAAAGAAAAACAAAATTTACCAGTATTATCGGAAGATCAATTAAATGTTTTAGAAGAAGAAGTAATAAATGCTTATAACTTAAAACAACTTATCAATATTCAATATTACTATAATGGAAATATTAGAACTATAAATGGCCAAATCAATTTTATAGATGTTCAAAAAAAAGAAATGATTTTAAATAATGTAGGAATATATTTTAAACAAATAATAAAAATAGAAGAGTTAAATTAAAACTCTCCTTTATCAATAAGATTATTTATATCATCTTTTATATCATTTTCTAATAAATATAACATTTTATTTAAATAAAAATCGGTTGTATGATAATCTTTGGTATGATCAAATGAATACTTATCATTTATTTCATATTGAATTTCAATTATTTCTTTTTCAACTTTAGAATCATTCCAAGAAATTAATGGTATTGGTGTATTTCGACCATACTCATCTAATTTATTAATTATTTTTATTTGCTTTTTATTTAAGACATTAATAATTTTGTAAAATAAATCTTCATGTTTTTTCCCAAATTTTAATGATACATCAACTAAATCATCAGTACATAATTTCTTATTAATAATATTTTTAGTAATCTTCTCTAGTGGACTATTATCTTCCATTTCCACATTCATGTAAACAGCTGTATGTAAAACATGAACACCAGAATTAATAAGTGCATCATATAAGTTTAAGGCTTTTTCTTTAAAAGTATGAAAATCATTCCATTCTATTTTATCAACATTATATTGTAAATTAATTTGGGTAACAGAAATATTAGTCATTTGTTGAGTATTTATTGAAGTCAAAATAGGAATTAACAAATTATTTGATAACTCACTACGAATATTATAAGTTTCAAATTCGTCATTAAAAACATCTTTTAGAGGTGTAATTAAATCATTATGATTAGTAAAAATATCAAACCAAAATGTAATACTTAAATAATTAATTTTCATAAAATACCTCAAAATTAATCTTTAACAATGCTAAAAGATTTTAACATATAATCAATTCGAGCATTTATATTTTGCTCAAAATCATTTAAATTAGGTGTTTTTACCGTTATTTTATAAGTCTTATTATTATCAGATATATAGTATTCTTCAGTATAATCATCTACTTCAACAATACAACTATCATAATAAGAATTAGAAGTATTCATACAATTTTCTGGTAAAACTGTTCTCTCAACAATTACTAGTATTCGAGGTGCATTCTTATACTTATAAATATCTTGCCCACGATATTTTAAAACTTTAAAATTGTCAATATCATAACGCATTGTATAGTTTAAATCACTTACATACTTTTGAGTTGAAATTAACTCTTCTTTATTATTAATGGTAATGTATTCTAATTTTTTATCAGTTGACATATTAATTTTTATATAGCTTTTATCTATAAAAAAATATTTCATTAAGTATATTAAAGTCGTGCATAACACTACTACGCCAGCAATAATCAATAAGTTTGTTATAAAATTATTCTTTTTTTCTTTCATCAATAATCACTATCCTAATTTAATAATACTACGCATTTTTCAAATCATCAATTAAAAATAATTTCAATTGTCAATAAAATATAAATATAATGTCCATTATTATTATAAAGCAAATTTATTAAAAAATAGCTATAAATTAAATTATTGGCATTTTTTGTTATCAAATGTGAAAATAAAATTAATTTTTTAAGCTAATTAAAAAACTCGAACTAATCAAATAAATTGAAAAGTTCGAGTTTTAATGTCAATTTGGTGGAGGATGTGGGATTCGAACCCGCGACCCCCTGCGTGCAGGGCAGGTGCTCTAGCCAGCTGAGCTAATCCCCCAAACGACATGATTATCTTATCATACTAAAATAAGATAATCAAGTGTTTTTTTATTTTTTTACAACTTTTATTAAACCATTTTCAAGTTCTTCTAAAGATCTCCCAATATCTTTTTTGCTAACATAATCAGATAAACGCATTTGATAATGAGATGTTTCTTGCATTTGTTTACTTCTTTTAGAAGCAACATGAACTAGCATATATTTTGAATCAACTATATTTAATAATTTATCAATTGACGGATATAACATATTATACAACTCCTTACATTAATATCTTACTAAAAAAGTAATAATTAATACAATGGTTATCAATTTTTTTTACATCAATTTTACTATTTTTTTAAATATAATTATTTATCTATTTTAACATCAAATCCATCATTATTTTTTTTAATTGTAATAATTTTTGAATTCAAATCCTTCTCACTATTTAAAGGATTTTTCAATTTTCCATCATTATTTGGTATTATTAACTTAGAATCAATTAAATCTTGAACCTTAATTATTAAAGTATCTTCATCTGAGAATTCACTTTCGTGATCTTCAGCATATTCACTACTGGCAGTTTTTATCATTTCTATCGTTAAATCATATAAACCATTTGCATTTTGACTAGGTACAAAAGCATAAGAAGCTTTAATAATTGTTGTAAAGTATCCAATCGTAAAAATTCCAAAGATAATCATTAATGCAATTTTATTTTTATCCGTCCAAAATTTCATTTTTATCACCTTCTAATATTCACTTATATTATACCTTATTTAACTTAATTAGCCAAGGTTAAATTAATAAAAAAAGAAAAATCTCTAAAAAGAGATTTTAAAAACAACATTTGCGATCATATACATTGGATACAACATTTTCTTCACAACTTGTATAACATGGTGTGTAAGTATGTCTATAAATATGATGATTAATTATTCTTGTATTGCATGGCATAATATGAGGTACTTCATAACATATATAGCGATGGCAAACTCGTTCTTGTGGGCATTCTTGAATTGGTTGGCACATCATAGATTGTTGAGGAACTCCTCCCATATCACAACAACCAGTATTCATTGACATTCCATTCTCATATGACATATCATTATTATACTCAAATTTTTTTTGTTCCATATTATTATTTTCCTTTCTAATTTATAATATGAATTATTTGATTTTATGTATGGGTGCTGTCAATTCGCTATTTTAAAGTGTGGTGCCTGAACATTCTCATCAAGGGCTTTAAATATATAGCCTTTTTCTTTTGCATAAGTAATTATTTCTGGAAGAGCTTCTAAAGTATTCTTTTTGATATCGTGCATTAATATTATATAATCTTTAGGGTTATTTAAGTATGTTTTTACATTTTTTAATATTGCTTCTTTAGAATTATTTTTTTTACTTGTATCACCACTGTCGAAAGTCCAATCAAAATAGATATAGCCTTTTTCTGTCATTATCTTAGAAAGATTAGTCATGATTCCCTTGGAATAATTCTTACTAACGGTATTAGATGATCCGCCTGGAAAACGAAATAATTTAGGATGTTGCCCTGTTTGTTCATAAACTATTTGTTCAATACTATTAAAATCATTTAAATAAGCTTCAACACTACTATAAATATTCCATTTATGACTATAAGTGTGAATTCCAACTGTATGTCCATTTTCATATTCTTGTTTTATTAAATATTGAAATTTTGGAAATTGATTTGTTACAAAAAATGTAGCTTTTACATCATATGTTTTTAAAACATTTAATAATTCTTCCGTATATTGACCAGGTCCATCGTCAAAAGTAAGATATATTATATTTTTATCTTTTTGTTCAATTTTTTCTTTCACTTCTATTTCTCTAGTTATTGATGATGAATTATTACTACTATCTTTTACAGTATAAGTCAATTTATAAATTCCAGAAACGTTAGTATCTACTTGACCTTCAATTTTTATTTTGCTAGTTAAATTTCCATCGCAAGAATCATAAGCACTAACACCTAATTCCTCGTAATTATCACCTAAATTTAAACTAATTTTATTTTGGCCTTTTAATTCTATTTTTGGCTTTTCATTATCTATATAATATAATTCTTTAGTTAAAGCATTTTCATTACCAGAACTATCAACGCTAAATATTTCTATTTTGTCACCATCAATTTTATAATTAATTTTATCAGATATATCTCCATCATAATTATCAATTGCCTTTATTTTCATTTGAATTGCTTTGCTATTTTTACAAGCTTCTATTTTTCCGTCTATTATAATTTCTGGTTTGATTGTATCTTTAATAATTATGTTTCTAAAAGATTGGTATGTTTTTTTGTTGTATTTTGTAGTATAAATAATTTGATATTTACCTATTTTATTTGTATTAACTATTGAATCAATTTCTAGTTTTAAATCTCTTTTGCCAAATATAGTACTTATATATGCACTAGCACCGGCATCTTTATATTCAGATCCAACTTCTAAAAAAATATTCCTTTCACCTTTAATGTCTATGTGAACTTTTGGAATTAATAAAAATGTTATGAAAATCAATAGCATCAAAATCAAAAAAGTTCCTATTATAATTAATTTTTTTTTACTTTTTTTTACTTTTTCCTTCTTTTTCATACTACATAATCACCAATCGCAACTATATTGTATCACAAAAAAAGCCGTTAGGCCTCTTTAATTTAAAATTTTTATATTAATTGTCATTTTTTAAACATATTACTTTTGCTTGGTAGAAATATTGGTATCCACTAATAATAGATAATATTGTTGCCATAATTATTAACATCCTATCAAGCGGAATATTCAAAAATGAAAAAGGTATATTGTTAAATAATGTTAATGATAACCCAACCATCATACATATAGTTTTCAACTTACCTAAAATACTCGCTCCTACTGCCTTATCTTTTTTTCCACATATCATCTTACAAGAATCAACTACTATATCTCTTATTATGATTACAACAGGAATAATAATTGAAATCATTCGATCATATGCTAATATAATAAGTAACCCATTAACTAAAATTTTATCAGCAATGGCATCTGTTATTTTTCCAAAATCTGTCACCATATTTTTACTTCGTGCAATATATCCATCTACAAAATCTGTAAGCGATGCTATTATAAATATTACACCAGCTAAAATGTACTTAGTATTTAATGTTTCTCCGTTAATTATATAATCATCAAATTTATACCCTAAATTATACCATGGTATCAATAATATTAATAACATTATAATAGTTAAAAAAATTCTGGCTATTGTAATCTTGTTAGGTAAATTCATTTTCATAAAAACACTACTTTCTATAAACTAATGACTAATGCATTAGTATTATTAATCGCAAATTGATTAACTGACCAAAAGATAGCTAAAATAACTAATATTAATATAAGCAAATAGATACATATGTATATTTTTTTATTATTCTTTAATTTTGTACGTGTGTATGGTGATTGAATCATATTAGTTTCATTGACTTTTGCAGCTAACTCAATTGATTTTTCAATTTCTTTTACTGGTATTTTCGATGTGTATTCAAAAACATATTCATTAAAATTTTTTATGATGTCATCGGCATCTAATCCTAAATATTTTGCATAATTGTATATATATTCCTTTAACAAAAATATATCTTTAAAAGAGCCAATTTTTCCGGCTTCTATATTTTCTAAAATAATTTCACTAATATTTATATCTTTGCTAACTTCCGATAATTCTATACCCGATTCTTCGCGTGTTTCATGTAAGAGTTCCGCAATTCCATCCAAAATTATTCACTCCTTATTTATAAAATTAAAAATAATATTAATAAGCCATGTTCTGTACTCATTAAGAGCGACAAATATTTATCTATGCTAATGCATCTGTTACAATAATTCAATTTCTTACGTAACAACTCCCCTACCATAAATTTGGGTTTCTCACTCGCAGGGTTTACCTCGTTTCATTTACTTGTTACCAAGCAACTCGTTTCTGTGGCACTTTGTGTCTACTAATATCTCATTAAGATAAGTTCAACGCCGTTAGTATTATACTACCTTAAGTTATTTTTTCCTTAAGTACGAACACTACAATCATCGCAGATTGTGTGAGCATGGACTTTCCTCTATATTACTTAACTAATATAGCATTTGTCTAAATATTATTCTTCTTTTCCAAAAACTGCTTTTTCTAATTGGCTAATTCTTTTAAGCAAATCTACATTAGTCAAAGCATGAGTATTATTTTCTGCAGCAGATTTACTAACTTCAAGTTGTTCATTTAAAGATCTAATTTCTTTTTTTAATTTATTATTGTCATCAGTTAAATCTTTAATTTCTTTTTCTAATTTTTTTATATTAGAATTAAATTCTGTATAATCACGAATAACCATATCTAGAAATTTGTCAACTTCTTGTGGTCTGTATCCTCTTGCATCAATTTTAAAGTCTTTTTCTAAAATTTCTTGCGGAGTTAAAAAAATACGATCATTATACAATTTAAACACCTTCTAACAATGAAATTATAAACGATATTTACTTTCTTTGTCAAGTTGTTTGACCTTTATTGTATCTAATACCATATGCGAATAATCTATTTTTTTAATTAGTTCATTTATCATAAAATCTATTTTCATATCATCACCATTATAATAATATCATACTATTTGTATTTTGATACTGTTTCGACAAAACTAGTCAAAATGATTTGAGAGAAAATAAAATTTTGTGTTTTAAAAGTCTTATTGTTTCTAATATAAACAATTGCCTGGAGTTCTAGGAAATGCACTAACATCTCTAATGTTACTCATACCTGTCATATACATTAATAATCTTTCAAATCCCATTCCAAATCCAGAATGAATAGTTGTTCCATATTTTCTTAAATTCATATACCAAATATACTCATCTTTATTCATTCCTAATTCTTCAATTCCTTTTTCTAATTTATTAAAGTCATCTTCTCTTTGACTCATTCCATAAGTTTCGCCGATTCCAGATATGAAGTTGTTTAAAAGTAATATCGTCTGAAAAATAAATAAATCCGGAATCTTTTTGCTTTTGATAATTCAATATCCAACCTTAAATTTTGCGGTAACACCCAATTTATTTATATTATAAATCACCTATAGATCACCTCAAAGATTTAACGCAACTTAGAACGAATGTATTTACTTTGTTCAACACATCACTCAAAAAAGTTATTAAAATATAGCATAATGTCAAATCTCACTATAAATTGACTCTCTTTAAACCATTCTAAATTTAACTTCTTTTCTCATTGATTTATTTCTTTCAATATACCACTTTTATAATTAATTACATCTTTATATTTAATAAGTTTATATATTTTTTACTATTTCAACAATTCAGATTAAAATTCATAAAATTTACTAATATAATTATTTCAGACTTTATTTATAAAAATGTGTGTTTACAAGTGTGCTTGAAAATAAAAATGAATTAAAAACCCCGTAAATACGGGGAATAACTATCTTAATGGTCGAGAAGACAGGATTCGAACCTGCGACCTCACGGTCCCAAACCGCGCGCACTACCAAACTGTGCTACTTCTCGAAAATGGTGCGTCCAGAGGGAGTCGAACCCCCAACCTTTAGATCCGTAGTCTAACACTCTATCCAATTGAGCTATGGGCGCGATTTCTTCCTTCAATAGCACTAACATTATATTACATATAAATCAAAAAATCAACTAATTATAGGAAAAAATTAAATTTTCTTAATTGGAAAAGTAAAAGCAATTATTATAAAATGAGTTGCATTTACTTGTCCAATTCACCAAAATTAAATTTTGTAAAGTGAAAATCAAATTTTTATCTTTGTAAATAATTTACTAATATCCTCTCTTTTTATTTTAAATGCAACTCCATGTATATCCATCTGAGGATTTCCTAAAATACTTTTTCCTTCTTTAATATACATTAACACATGTATTTTATCATTCTTAATTAATTGTAAAAATTCAAAAAATCCTTTTAATTTGTATGCTTCCATTTTTAAATATTTATAATACAATTTTTTGCTATAAGTATAAGGATAACCATAAACAATAGCTAAATAAGATAATTTCTTTTTTAATTTGTTTTCAAGTAATTTAAAATCCCAATAACAAACAACCTCCTTAAATGTACCGTTATAATACGATTCAACATTAACTCGTGTATTTAAATAATCCACATTTAATTTAAATTCGTATCCATTAACATTTCTAGTATAATTAGAAAATATCGTTCTACTAAAAAATATTACATCATTTGGATTATTATTCCTATGGTAACCGTAATTCTCAATAATGTATCTTGTTGCATAGGTACCATTTCTATAAGGTGATGCTGTAAAAAGTGTTAATGGTGTTTTAGTATACCCTAATTTGCATTTTATTTCTACACTTCCAAAATCTGGTTTACATTCTTGATCTTCTTTTTTATTTAATAGCGTTTCAAAGGTATATCCTAATCCTCCAGTACCTTTTCGCATTGCTTCAATTAATCCAATATTTTTAATTCTATTAAATTCCTTTTTTAATTTTAAAAAATCTTGATTCATAATATAAAACCCGCCTTCAAAATTGTTTTACCACAAAAATATTAAAAAAATTATCAATTTATGTCGATAACGTAAAAAATCGTAAATAAAATTAATATTTTTAATAAAAAAGGAGTTTTTAATATTATAATTACAATAGAGAGCAAGATTTTAGGGAAGTAATATTGAAAATAACTAAAATAAGAATAAAAAGTTTATATAAAAGCTCTTGTATTGTATGTCATCTTCCATTTGGATGACTTTTTTTATATTAAAAAACCTCTTTATCAAGAGGTTATTTTTCAAATGGTGTCTCGTTGGAGATTTGAACTCCAGACCCTTCGATTAAAAGTCGAATGCTCTACCGACTGAGCTAACGAGACACAAAAATAAAAATTGGCTGCCCCGGCTGGGCTCGAACCAACGGAATGTCAGAGTCAAAGTCTGATGCCTTACCACTTGGCTACGGGGCAATTTTTAATGGTGGAGGGACATGGATTTGAACCATGGAATCCGAAGAAACAGATTTACAGTCTGCCGCGTTTGACCACTTCGCTATCCCTCCACATAAAATGGTGCCGACAGAGGGAATCGAACCCCCAACCTATTGATTACAAGTCAATTGCGCTACCAATTACGCTATGTCGGCATCCAATGGTGGGCGATATAGGACTCGAACCTATGACCCCTTGCTTGTAAGGCAAATGCTCTAACCAACTGAGCTAATCGCCCGACATAGAAATTTTCATCTTTGGTTTCCCTAAGACAATTAAGATTATACTATACAAATTTTATTTATGCAAGATTTTTTTGATTTATTTCTGTTTTTTTTATTTAAAATTGTAAACAAATCAAAAAATTAACCCTTTTTGTATTGCATAGGGCAAAAAATGTTCTCCAATTGAAGAAGATAAATTATACTCCGTTTCACCCAATTTATACCAATGATAATCCAATATTTCATCATTTGGAATTAGAGAAACGTGAATGTGTTTGGTTGCTAAAAACATGTTCATTTCTATTATAATATCGCTATCACTTGCTGCAACTTCCTTAAAACACATAATCGGTAGCAAATCCTCTTCACAAAATTCAAACCCTTGTCCTATCTCTTCATTTACTTCTCTTAATGCAGCGATAATTTCTGTTTCACCAGTTTCAATTCCGCCACCAACCAAAGTCCAAGAATTTGTTGTACTACTCCTTTGTGATTTAACAATTAATAATTTTCCGTCTTCAATAAAAGCTACTCCAACTACTCTTTTCAATTTTTCCATAAAAAACATTCCTTTACCAATTAAATTATACTATAAAAATATTTGTAATTTTGTTTTTTTATTGGCAACTATGTCAATTTATGTTAATATTTTTTTAGAAACTTTCCTAAAAAGGATTTTACTATGTCTAAAAATTATATTATAAATAACTATGAATTAGATGACTTTCAAATGGAATTAATAAATTCTAACAATAATTCTATAGTCATTGCAGGTGCAGGTGCTGGCAAAACATTAACAATCTTAGGAAAAGTTAAGTTTCTTATTGAAAACGATAAAATAAATCCATCAGAAATAGCAATAATTTCTTTTACAAATGCCTCTACAAATGACATAAAAAGGAAATTAAATTTTAATGTCAATGTTTTTACTTTCCATAAATTAGCAATAGAAATACTAAAAAGGAATAAATTAGAATATAATATATGCTCTGACAATTTATTACCATACATTACAAGCGAATATTTACACACTTGTGATATTACAAATCAAAACTTAATTCTTAAATTTTTAAAAATCAAAATCTCTTATTCTCAATTTTTAAAATCGCCCCAATTTTCAGCATTTCATAAATTTATTATAACTTTTATAAATCTATGGAAAACCAACAATTACAATTACAACAATATTAAAAATATTAAATTAGCAAAACTGGAGAAAAAAGTATTAACTGTGATATTTACCATCTATCAAAATTATATTATTGAAAAAGCGAGTACAAATAGCTATGACTTTGATGATTTAATAATTAAAGCGACACAATTATCATTTAATTCTAATTTTAAATACATCATTATTGACGAATTTCAAGACACATCTTTTATTAGATTAAATTTAATCAAAGAGCTTTGCAAAAAGAATAACTGCAAAATCATCGTAGTTGGTGATGATTGGCAATCAATATATCGATTCAGTGGTTGTGATTTAAATATATTTATAAATTTCCACAAACATTTTAATAACGTCAAAACGATCAAATTGGTAAATACTTATCGAAATAGTCAAGAATTAATCAATATAGCCTCCGAATTTGTCATGCGAAATCATAAACAAATTAAAAAAAAATTAAAATCCTCAATTCATATAAATTCTCCATTAATATTTGCTCCATACACCAAAAAAGCAGATTCTCTTAAAGCAATTTTAACCCATCTATATAAATTAAGTAACGATATAATGATTTTAACAAGAAATAATCAAGATATTTACGAATATATTGACAAAGATTTTATACTTCTTAACAATGAACTAATATATAATGACCATATAAACAAATTTTACACCATTCACAAATCTAAAGGACTTGAAAGCGAGTATGTAATATTATTAAATTGTAACAATGAAATTTTAGGCATTCCAAATCAAATAGAAAATCATCCTCTTATTGACAAAATATTTTCCAATAATGAAATAAAATTTGCTGAAGAAAGGCGTTTATTTTATGTAGCAATAACACGTTGCAAAAAACAAACTATATTAATGTATGATAAAAACAATCCTTCGGTATTCATAAAAGAAATTAAAAGGATTGTTATAAAACAATTAGGAAAAATTGAATATTTTAAATAGTTTACTTAGTCATAAATTTTTTCAAACCTTCTAAACTGAAAATTATAACCCCACCTAGAACAAAATACAGAAAATTGAACGTTTCAAATGTTACAAATTTTAGAGGTACATCAAGGGTTGTCGGTCCCATTATAATGGAATAAATTGACGCAATCATCATACCTAAAATAGCATAAATTGTGGCACTTCTTTTTTTATCCAAACAAATTCGCAAAATTCTTGTAAAAAATAGAATACCAAAAATAACACCTAAACCAAAAATAATTAAAATTGGTAAAACACTAAAATCTAAAGTAATCAATTGTTTTATTTTAGTAACAATCGGAATATATAAGCCGAAAATAAGTAAAATCGTTGAACCTGATATACCTGGTAATATCATTGCCGAAATAGCAAGCATTGCTGCTAAAAAAACATATAATATTACACCCAAATTAATTTTATCTATACTAAACAAACTACCTGTACCTCGGTTTAAATATGTAATTAAAACAACTAGTAAACCACCTAAAATAGTGAAAATTAAATTTCGATAATTACCTTTTAATTCTTTTTTTTCTTCTTTTATGACTATGGGAATAGCAAAAATTATAAATCCTATAAATAATGAGCTCATTTCATAAATATGTTTATTAAATAAATTTGCTAAAAATAATACAGCCAATCCCAAACCAACAATCCAACCTATACCTAATTTTATTAAATATAGCAATGCTTCTTTTTTCTTTTTAATATCACCTCTAAACAAATCGTCTAAAGATTTAATAAATTTATCATAAAATCCCAATATAAATGCTACTGTTCCCCCAGAAACTCCCGGTACACTATCAGCAAGCGCCATACAAAAGCCATTAATAAAGTTTATAATATAATCTTTTACTTTTTTCATATCTAACCTACTTTCCTAAATATTATATCAAAAAGACAATCTATTGCCAAACAAATATGAATAATTAATTTGATTTTATTTTCATCTTTTATTAAATTTATTTTTTAAAATCGATATAAATTATGCCAACATAATATTTAATTTAAAGCAAGTACTATTTTCCTCATTAATGTTTTCTAAACTAATAGTAGCTTCATTATCATAAAAACATAAATAAATATTATCTTTATTCTCTAGCATTTTATTAATAATATTACCCTCTCGTCCCGAATATTCAACATTATTAAAAAAAGTACCTGAACTGAATCCTTCCAAAAGTTTTCTATTTTCTGGATTATTACCAATAAATAATACTTGACCATAATCATCGATTACATCATAATCTTCTAAATAAGTATAATCAGTTGCTAATGTGAAAGAATCTTTAAATAGTCCATCGACCATTATTCCTTCTGTATTAACTAAATGAAAAAATTCGTCTTTACTAGTATCAATATATATTTTATAAAATTTAGGTTGTACTAAATAAATTGTTACACCAAAACAAACAATAAGAAAAACTATTCCAATTCCAAATAAAATAATTTTTTGCCATTTTTTCATAAATTTCTCTACCTCTATTTCTTTATTTAATTATATAATACTTTTTATACATATGCTACTTTAAAATCTTTAGTAAAATATGAAATGTTTTTTTCTATATAAAAAGCCGGTTTATTTAATCAGCTTCTAAATTCAAAAAATGGTGTTCTCGGGGAGAATTGAACTCCCGACCTATCGCTTAGGAGGCAATCGCTCTATCCTACTGAGCTACGAGAACAACTAAGTAAATTTTAACACAAAAAAGGCCAAATAAAAAGAGATTTAAAATACTATCAAATCTCTTTAATCTTTTGCTTTAAATATGAGAGTAAAAACAAAAGAAAAGACAACTACACTTACAATAGCAATACCTGATGAACACAACATATTAGAAAATAATCCTAATATACCACTTTCTTCATAACCAGCAAGCCCTGCTGAATACAACATATGACCAAAATTTGCAATTAAAACGGTAGCACCGGCACCAAAACAAGCAACAATTTTATCATATATTCCGAAAAATGAAAGTATTGCGCCGATAACTGTTACACTACTTGTAATATGTCCTGGAGTAAGTGTTGTATTATCAAGTACTACCTGGCAAATAAGACAAACAAGTCCGGAAAAAATGAATGCCTGTAAATACATTATAAAACCTCCAAACTAACTGCATGAGCAATCGCAGGAATAGGACTTTTTTGATTTACAAATGTTTTGCTATGTAAAGCACCAGTTCCAATAATTAATATTTTTTTATATTTCTTTTGCGTAAGTATTTTATTAAAAAGAACCAGTGGTAAACAAGCAGGTCCACTTCCACCAGAATAAGTTTCTTGACTTTTTAGATATAATTCACATCCTGCATCCATATGATTTTTAATTTTCAAGTTATATTCTAAAAGTGCAAATTCTTTAAATATACTTCCACCAACACATCCTAAATCACCAGTTAATATTAAATCGTAATAATCAACATCTCTTTTCATATCTATTAAATGCTCATTTAAAGTTCTTGCAGCAGCGGGAGCCATTACTGCTCCTAAATTATTAGCATCTTTAATTCCCATTTCTGTAACTTTACCAATTGTGGCTGATTCTATTTTTATTTTACCAGTTGTTTTCGATAAAAGTGTACTAATACCTGCTGTTGAAGTAAATGTCGATGTATGAGGTTTCGGAGTTCCATATTCAATCGGATATCTAAATTGTCTTTCCGCACTTAAATTATGAGAGCTTGTTACACCTAAAACCGTCTTTATATTACGATCACTTAGGAAAGTACTACCCACAATTAATGATTCAGGAAAAGTTGCACAAGCACTATATATACCTAAAAGAGAGATGGGCATATTAACACTTGCATAACTTGTGGCAGAGATTTGATCTAGTAAATCACCACCTACAAGTAAATCAATATCATTTGGTTTTAACTTATTCTTTTCCAAAATTTTTTGCATAACTACCCTTTGCATTTTAGCTTCCGCTTTTTCAAATGTTTTTTCACCATAATAATAATCTTTCATTTGTAAATCTACTTTTTTTAATTTACTATTACTTTCAAGTGGTCCTGATATAGTTAACCAATCATTTAAATAAACATTATTATATTTGATACTAGCCATATAACATCACCTTTATAAGTATTAAAATAAAAGCACTAACTATACCATATAAAATAACTGATCCAGCTAATTTGAATACATTAGCACCTATTCCGGTTACTAAACCATCCCTTTTATAATCTAGGGCTGCACTTTGGACACTATGCGCAAATCCCGTTGTAGGAATTATAAGACCACATTTTGCTTTTTGAACCCAGTTATCAAATTTACCAATTGCAGTTATAAAAGTAGCAAATAAAATTAAAATAAAAGCTAACCAAGCATAAGAGTCTACTCTTGCAAGGCCAAATGATTCCATTAATATATTGACTATTACTTCACCAAGAAAGCCAACTGAACCACCAACTAAAAAAGCAACAAGAGCATTTCTTAATTTAGGTTCTTTGGGACTTAGACTTTTAACCAATTTTTGATATTCATCTTTGTTCATTAAATCACCATTTTTATTATGAATTCAATTGGTTTATTTTATACTTATAAAGTTAAATATTTACGCATTTTCGATATTCCTTTCTTCTCATATCTGGAAACCATTACTTGAGTCATATTAAGTTTTTTAGCTACTTCACTTTGCGTTAAATCTTCAAAATATCTTGATTTTATAATATTCTTTTCATCTTCATCTAAAACGCTCATTCCTTCATCAATTAGAATTTTTGTATCATAATCTTCTTCCATACCAAGTGTTTCATAAAAACTTTTTTCATCATCTTCCTTAATATCTAAAGACATTATGACATTAGCAGAATTACAAGCCATATTTATATCATCTAAACTTATATTTAAAAATTCTGATAATTCATAGTTACTAGGTATTTTATTTAATTTTTGGGCTAAAATATATCTAGTTTCTTCTATTTTTTTATATAATTTTAAAATGTCTTTACTTATTTTAATGTTTCTATTACTGGCAAGATTGTACATTTCACCAAAAATATAATCATATGCATAAGTTGAAAATTTAGTATTACTATTCTTATCATAATTTTCTAAAGCTTTTAAAAGTCCAACTACTCCAGCTTGATATAAGTCATTTTTATCAACACCATAAAAGTGGCTGGCTATCTTTCAAATCATTTTTTCATGACTTTGCATGATATTATCATTATTTATTTTTCATCTCTCCTTTAAATAATCTTTAATATGAAGTCTTTTTAATTTTCCAAATATTTGTTTATTAACTTTGTTTAAGTATACAATTCCCTTATAACGATCAATAAGCCATTTGGTTTTAAGAATTGAATCTAAACCATCTTCATCGATACTTTTTAATTTATCTAAATTGTAAATTACTTCTTTAATTTGATGTTTTTCTAAGATTGGTATTAAATAATTATATATTTTATAAGTAGTATTTTTATTTAAATTACCAACTAAGTTTATAAAAAGTATGCCTTCTTTATATTCCAATTCCATATCCATATAGTCCTCGCTACTTATACTGCACTTTTAATATAATACTTATTTTTTTTAATTTAAACACTTCCGACAAATGATAGCAAAACAAGACAAAAAAGAACATTTCTGTTCTTTTCTATAAAATCTTTTTACCCATTAACATGATATCTAAATTGCGTTTAAAATAATCCCAAAGATTAGCTTTTTTTATATCTTCACTAATTGTTATACCAATGGTACTAATTAAATTACCTTCGTTATCTATTACTTCTGCTTCTCCTACTTTATCACCTTTTTTAAGTGGTGCAACTAACTTTTTTATTTTAACATTTATGGTATAGTTTTTAGCTTTATCATTGATTCCTAATATTTCAGTTGCATCATTCATTAGAATTATTTTAACACTCTCTTTTTTACCTTTTTCTACTCTTACTTCATCTACTACTTTATCTTTTTCAAATATAGTAGATAATTTATATGAATTAAAGCCATAATTTAATAATTTAACTGTATCACTTGTTCTATTATTAGTAGAATCTACTCCCATGACTACTGAAATAAGACGCATATCATTTTTCTTAGCAGTTGCTGTTAAACAATAACCTGCTGTTTCGGTAAAGCCTGTTTTAAGACCATCTACATCATTATAAAATCGTACTAATTTATTAGTGTTTACTAACCATGTATTTGAGCCATCTGGTCTTTGCAAATAATCTTCATATATACTTGTATAATTTAAAATATCTGGATATTTTGTTATTAGTTCTTTGGAAATTAAAGCCATATCTCTTGCACTACTTACATGTCCTTCAGCATCAAGTCCATGAGGATTTACAAAATGGGTATTTGTACAACCAAGACTTGCACATTTATTATTCATCATTTCTACAAATCCTTCGGTCGTACCACCAACTTTTTCAGCCATGGCCACAACGGCATCATTTGCACTAGCAATAGCAATCGATTTAATAAGTTCTCTTACTTTATATTCTTCTCCGGTATTTAAGTAAACTTGACTTCCACCCATTCCACTAGCATTAGCACTTATTAATACTTTATCATCTAAACTCAAATTGCCATTATCTATCGCTTCCATTATTAAAAGTAAACTCATTATCTTGGTCATACTAGCTGGAGCTCTTTTAACATCCGCTTCCTTTTCATATAACACTTTACCAGTAGATACTTCCATTAATATAGCAGATTCACTATACTCAGTAACATCAACAGCATATACTCTTCCTATACATAAAAAGAAAAAACTAAATATCAATATTATCTTCTTCAATTTAACACCTCTTATTAATTTTTATGCTAAATATTTGATAATATTTATAATTAGTTTTATGTGTTTAAAATTTTAATCAAATTCTTTAATAAATCCTAATGAATCTATTTCATATCCATTCTTTTTATAAAATTCATGAGCATCTACTCTATTATTTTCAGAAGTAAAGCAAATAAATTCACAATTGTATTCTTTGGCAATATTTTCTACATAACTTATAAGTTTGGTAGCAATTCCTTTTCTTCTATACTCCGGATGAACACCAAGCCACCATAACTCCATATATGGTCTTCCTCCATCAAATAAATTGTAAGCAATAATACATGATACATAGCCAATAATTTTATTAGTTTGATCTTTTACTGCCAAAAATCGATATGAATCTTTCATTTTATGAAGTCTTTTGTATAAATCTTTTATTTCATTTAAATTCCACTTTTCGTTAAATATTAAATTGTTTAATTCATAACATTCTTCTATATCACTAAATTTTAAGTCTTCTATAAAAACATTCATTTTTCCCAATCTTATATTTTTTTACTAAATTACCTTAACATAGAAAGACAATTTTGAATAAATATGCTGATGTTCTAAAAATATCTCTACTAAATACCTGCCTTTTTTAGTAAGAACTTCTGCTAAATCATCAGTATAATCACCATCATATGCTACATCACCAGATAACCCTTCTTCTGATCCATATACTAATATTGATGTAGGTTTTATATTATCAATTTCTTTCATAATTTTATGATTATAATTTACACAACCTATTTTATCTACTCTTCCATTTACATCTAAATAACAATTGTAACCGGTTATATCCATTTTCATTTCATCACCTAATACCAATTCTGTAGAAGGCGGCTCAACAACTACATCTGCTATATTAGTGAAAGTTAATGTTTTAGGAATTATATTTATAGTATGTTTTACTTCCATAATCGTTCCAGTGTATTTATCATTTATTTTTAAACGATAAATTGGATTATCATATGGAATATGAACATATATATCAGCATAACCAATAAAAATTTTAAATAAAGTTATTAAAACAATCGAAGTTATTAAAACAATTAAGATTACATCTTTTCTTTTCATTCCTACCTCTTCATTATAATTTCAGTATATCAAAAATAAATAGCATTTACAATTATTTATATTTATAAAATAAAAAACTAAATATAATTTATTATCTTATTACTAAATTTTGATAACTTATATATTTAGTTTTTATTAATATATTTATAACTTAATGGTATAGAATTTGATTATGTTAATAATGTTAAAGTTGCTGAAAGTCCCTTTGTATTATCATATTTACTAGCAACTGAAGAATCAAATTCTATTAAATCACCCATTCCATTATCTCCGAATGTATATTTTTTTGATTGAGCTAAACTAACATCAGAAGTAGCATGTTGATAGCTTGCTTTTACTGTAAAAGGGTCAGTTCCACATAAGAATACAACAGTAATTGAATTTTCTAAGGATGTCGTAGTATCATTAACCAAATTTTGAGATAATCCTAAACCTTTTTTACCAAATAAAGTAGAACTTACTAATTTCCAATTTTCGCTATCTATGTCATAATTTACTATATTTCCATCCCATTTTTGATAACCACTTCGATGTCCTGAAAAATTAAATGATAAAGATGTAACTTGAGGTGCTATAGCTAAAACATCAAATGATTTAACTTTAGGAATAGTTTTCCATATATTTGTCAAAGTAACATATTTTGTTGATACAGAAGCTCCATAAGTTATATCTAATGTTATTTTTTTGTAATTTGTTTCAACATAATCATGTGCTTCAAATCTTGCACCAGACATCGGAGTAATAACCGCATCTTTAGGTGCTGATTCAAATTCATTTAATGAAAGTTCTTTTTCTGCTGTATTAACAACTTGTCCATCTATATAATGAACTGAAGTTTCTACATATTTAGTAGTAGTAACTTTTTTAATATTAGAATCATCTTTTAATTCATCTATCATTTCTTTAGACATTGTATTAATAGTATCATGACTAAATCCTTTTCGTAAATTATTATATTGTATTTCGGTTAACTCAACTCCATTCATAGTAACAAAATATATATCATCTTGTTCTAAAGCATTAACAGATGTAATATTTAATAACATCATAAATATTGTACATAATAATATTGTAATTTTTTTCATTTCTTTCCTCTCCTTCTTAACACATTATTATTATTTTTCTTGTTTAAATTTATATTTTTATCAACTCCTTTTTTATATAAAGACATATCATCTAGAATTAATGTCATTATATTTAATAAAAAAAAGATAGTAAAACTCATTAAATGAATAATACTACCTTCATCTAGTTATAGATTATCATATATTAAAATATAATTCAATATAATTAAAACAAATTTAAAACCATTGACATTTATATGACATTTTCTATTATTTAATTTTTTATCATTATTGATTATTTATTGTTTCTATTGGTTTAGATTTAGCTATCTTAAATACAGGTATAATAAATGATATAGTTATAATTAATATGACTATTAAGAACATTTCAAATATTAATTCAAATCTAAACAAAATCGGTTTAACATTTAAAAACAAATTTTTGGATATCAAATTATTTGCAACCATACAAGAAATGTATGTAATTATTGATGAAAATCCAAAAGCAAAAAATCCTATTAAAAAATTTTCCAAATAAAATATTTTATATATATCTGTTACTTTTGCTCCTAAAGCTCTTAAAATACCAATATTTTTTTTATTTAATCTAATACTTGAAATCGTAAAAAACATAAGTATTATAATAGCTAAAATCAAAAAACCAATAGAAAAATATAATGCAATTTTTGAAATTTTATTTACTACTTTACTAACATTTATAATTGTATTCGTATAAATAGTTTCAGATGTAAATTTTGAATTATCATGAGGAAATTCGGCAAAAATCGTTTCTAATTCTTGCTCATCTTCTTCATTTAAATATATTGAAATAGTTTCTTTATTTTCTCTCATATAACTTTTTAACAATTTTTCTGGAAGATAATTAACTACATCATCTATACATATACCAATGATTTCTAAATTGTCCAATACGTTTGTTTTTTTATCATGATTTCTTAAATATAAATCATTAAGCTCTAGTGATATTTTACTACCTATAATTTGCTTATCATTAATATACTTAATAGTAAAATTTTTTAATTCTTTTTTATAATCTGGTATTGGTACTTCTTGTGGATATTCATAAGTATAGTCTGGATCTTTTGAGATTTGTTCATTTATTTTTTTTATTTCTTCTTCTCGCTTTTTAACTTTTTGTTCATAATCAGTTTTAAGTTCATCTAAATATTTTAAATATTTTTCTGTATATTCATTAGAATATAATTGGTCTAGCATATATGTTCCCAATATTATTTGATTATCATTTAGTTTATCTATTTTAGAAAAATCTTCACCATTATAAATTTCTATTTCTTTATTTAATATTTGTGTCAATGATTCTTCAACATACATTCTTTTATCATTTATTAAATATGCACTTTTATACAAATTCATATCCAAGAAATAGTTTGGCTTTAAATTTATATTTTCAAAAAAATTATCGCTAACAATTACTTCATATAAAGATTTGTTATACTTAGTTTTAAATTCATTATATAATTTTGTTGGATTAATTATCATATCATCACTTAAAGTTGTTTTTAATTCTTCATATTTTGATAAATCTTCATCTATTATTCCACTAATAATTAAATAACTACTTCCAAACACTATTTGCTTATTACTTGACACGATTTCTTCATAATTATTAGGAAAATAATTATCAATAACATAATTATTTTTTTCGTCTAATTTCCAAATTACTATTCCCTTTTTTATTATATAATCAGCTAATATTTTATTTATTATTATTTCATTTTTGTTTTGTGGAATGTTACCAATAATCTTTAACTTCTTTAAATCATCTTGATTATATTCTATAAAATGTGTTTTATCTAAGAATAAATCATAGTAAGCATAACTTTTATTATCATCAACTTGTTCAGATGCAAAATTAAATTCTATATAGTCATTATCTTCTACTGCTTTACTTACTTTAAAAATCTTTTTGTTTAATTTATCAGAAATTTCAGAAACCTCATTGTTAGTAAATGTAATTACTGGTGATTCGGTTGTAAAGTTTTGATTTGTTATTTTTTTATTAATGACAACTTTACTCTCTTTTTGTTCTACCATAGTTTCAGCATGGGTTTTATTTATATCAAATTTTATTAGAGAAGAAAAAAAGCCAAATACGGATAAAGTTATTGTTAAAATTAAAATCATAGTTATTAATTTCAATTTTTTGCTTTTTAAATTATAAATTGAAAATTCTAAAGAATTTAAAAAAGAAAGTTTAGATTTAACAATATTCATATTCTTAATATTATTATAGCTTGTTTCTTCTTTAATTATATCTTTTTTAATTTTTCCATTTTCTATTTCAATAATTCTATCTGCATAATAATTTGCTAGTTCAATATTATGAGTAACAACAATAACTAATTTATGATTAGATATTTTCTGTAATATTTCAAAAATTTGCCTACTATTTTCAATATCTAAATTTCCTGTTGGCTCATCAGCTAAAATAATATTAGGATTTTTTATTAATGCTCTACCTATTGCCACTCTTTGCTTTTGACCACCAGACAATTCGTTTATATTTCTATTGCCTAACCCACCAAGACCAATATCTAAAAGTAAATCATCTATTTCTTTTTTGGAAATATGTCGGTTTTGCAAATCAATACTTAATTCAATATTTTTATATACATTCAAATTATCAAATAAGTTATAATCTTGAAAGACAAAACCAATATAAGTATTTCTATAAAAGTCTGTTTCTTTTTGCTTTAATTTATTAATTTCTTTATTATTTATTAAGAAAGTTCCCGAAGATGGTTTGTCTAACAATCCTAATATATTTAATAACGTTGATTTGCCAGAGCCACTATTTCCAGTTATAAATACCATACCCTTATTAGGAAAATTTATTGATATATCGTCTAAAGCTAAGATTTGGGTTCCTTTTTTTGCTTTATATGTTTTTGATATATTTTTTAACTCTATCATATTCACTCAACCTCTTCATTATAATTTCAGTATATCAAAAATTAATTTTAATGTATACATTTATTACTTAATTTAAAATTTTATTTAAATTCTGTTTCTAAAATATATTTATTCTTTTCTCTTACTATTTTAACTTTTGCTCCATTTATTATTGTAAATACTGGATCTGTATGTCCTATATCTGTATTAATTAAAATAGGAATATTTAATTCTTTCAAATTATAATTGATTGCATTTTTCAAAGAAATACCTGTATAATTTATTTCATTTATGAGTCTTCCAAACAATATTCCCTTACAATTTTCAAACCATCCTGCCTTTTTTAATTGCCACATAGTTCTTAATATATCTTCATTGGTCATTTCTGCAACATCAAAATACCAGATAATTCCATCACTAGAATATTTTTTTATAAATTTTTTGGTACAATCATATTTAGTACCAATAATATCTTTAAGTGAATCTAGGCAACCACCGATTATTCTACCTTCAAATTCCTTATCATTTGTTATACACTCCCATGGTTGTTTTATTTTTTCTTTATCTATTTTAAATCCATATTCTATTTGTTTTGGTAACTTTCCTTTTAGAAAATCAATATTATTTTTTAACATTGATTCAGGTAAATAATCATCACCAAATACTTTAACATTAAAACTATAAATTGTTGCAATATCATATTTGGTAGTTATATAAAATAAAAGATTTGTAATATCAGATTGTCCTTGAATCCATTTTATATTATCTTTAATGGCATTAAATTTTATAAGATCTAATATTTGAATTAAATAATCTCCACCTGAACAGGCAATTAATGCTTTAACTTTCTTATTCTTAATTGCTTTATTTAATTCATTGGCACGATTAATTGCATTAGTACTAACACCATTTTCACTATTTCTTACAAATTTATCTTCAATAACCTTAAAGCCATAATTTGTCAAAGTTTTAATTGCATTTTCATATCTTTTAATTTTGCTACTTTTCACTCCATTTGATGGTGATATAATTTCTATAACATCATTTTGTTCTAATTTTTCAGGATAAATCATCTTTTCAACACCTTTACTTTTATTAATTAATTTATATTCTTTAACTTATCTTTAATAAAATCATCTAATAATTCTGAATCTTTATTAACCCATTTATAATCACTATGTTCATTACTCAAAATAACTTTAACTGAATTTTTAGAAACATTAATTATGAAATCTATTTCTATATTATGAATCAGTTCATTACTTTCCTTTTGAACTTCATCATAATAATGGGTAATAATTGCATCAAAATCTTCATTAAAACCTATTTCTTCTTTTAATTCTCTTTTTAATCCTTCTTTTAAAGTTTCTCCTATTTCTAAATGTCCTCCAGGAAACTCCTAAGCTCCCGGATACAACTTATCATTTTCATTTCTTTTAACTATTAAAAATTCATCATTATCTTTTAGTATACCCGTTAAAACTATTTCTGTTTTCATATTTTTATCTTCTTTCACTTAATCTTATAACCCAATTTTATTAATTCTTCATATGCAAGAGGACTAATCATATCTTTATTTAAACTTTCTATAGGAAGCCATTTAGCTCCTAAAGAATCTTGACCATCACTTGTCTCTTTCACACTAGAACTACTAATTTCTACAATATAAATTATACCTATATGATGCATTTCTTCTAACTTATCATGATGTTGCCATTTAACTACTACCGAATTAGCATCAAATAATTTGTATTTTTTAATATCAACTCCAGCTTCTTCCATTAATTCTCTTTTAAGTGTTTCAACTGGCTTTTCTCCATGTTCAATACTTCCGCCCGGTAAATCATATTTACCAGTATAAGCTCCTCTTGCTTTCTTTACTAATAATATCTTATTATCATTAATAATAATTCCATAAACTCCTAAATGTCTCGTCTCTTCCATAATTAACTATCCTTTTCATTAGTATCAATCACTATTAAAGGAGTTACCATTTCATCTTTAGTTAAGCCTGAATGATTACCTTTAATTTTTCCATA
>CANRQF010000004.1 GCA_947632715.1 uncultured Bacilli bacterium
AACTTGACACAAAAGAATCCAGTATCTAACTGGTATTGAATAAAATTTGAATTTAAGTCAACTGCAAAACTCGGGAGGAAAATTTATTTCCAATAAAGATAACTTAATTGATGATTTATGTGAATTTATGAAAATGATTCCAACTGATTTAGATATGGATTTGGATTCTAGTTCTTTATCAATGTAATAACATTAAATTTATGTGTTTTTTTAGTGATAATTCTTGCTAAATAAAAATTATATATATATAATATGTCATGTGATATTATGAAAGAAGTGGAAAAATTTCTAAATAATTTATTAAATATAAATGACACAATCGTTGTAGCAACATCAGGTGGACCAGATTCCATGTGTTTATTATCAATACTTAATAAATTAAAAGATAAATATAAATTAAAGCTTATTTGTGCTCATGTTAATCATGGTTTAAGAAGTGAAAGTGAAAATGAGAAAAAATTTGTGGAAAACTACTGTGTTATCAACAATATAATTTTTGAATATATGAAAATTGATAGTTATATTAATGCTAAATTTAGTGAAAGCGAAGGAAGAAAAAAGAGATATACTTTCTTTAATGAGCTTATGAATAAGTATCAAGCTAAGTACTTAATGACAGCCCATCATGGCGATGATTTAATTGAAACAGTTATGATGCGTATTGTCAGGGGAAGTAATTTAAAAGGATATTTAGGTATTAGTAGAATAAATAATAATATTATTAGACCTCTTTTAACGGTTAGTAAAAAAGAAATTTTAGATTATTTAAAAGAAAATAATGTTGAATATGTAATAGATAAGTCTAATGAAGATGAAAAATATACAAGAAATAGGTATAGGAAACACTTGTTACCATTTTTAAAAAGTGAAGATGAAAATGTCCATTTGAAGTTTTTAAAATATAGTGAAGAATTAAATTCATATAATGAATATGTTAATAGAGTTATTAAATCTAAAATAGATAATATATATAAAGATAATAAGATAAATATTAAAGAATTATTAAAAGAAGATGAATTTATAGTTAAAAAAATAATTGAATATGTTATAATAGAAATTCAGAGGGATAATTTATTTAATATTAGCGATAGTCAATTTAAAGAAATTCTAAAATTAATTAAAGATAATAGTAATAAACAAATTGATTTAGCTAATAATTATATAGCTAGAGTTAGTTATAATAATTTAATTATTGAAAAAAAGAATAATATTAATAGTTATTGTTACGAATTTAAAGATAAATTAGTAATCAATAATAAGTTAATAGAGAGAATAGAAAAGAGTGATAAGAAAAGTAATTTTATCTTAAGAATTAATAGTGAAGATATTAAATTACCATTAAGAGTTAGAACTATTAAAGATGGAGATAAGATGCAAGTAAAGAATTTAAATGGGACTAAAAAAGTGAAAGATATCTTTATTGATAGTAAAATAGATATAAAGAAAAGAAGGGATTATCCAATAGTTACAGATAGTAATGATAATATAATTTGGATACCGGGAATAAAAAAATCAATATTTGATAAAGAAATTAATGAAAAATGTGATATAATACTTAAGTACACGGAGGAAGAATAGATGAATATACAAAATAATGGTAGTAAATTAAAAAATTCATTTCCTTATATTGTATTAATATCAGTAGTATTATTTATTATTATATTATTACAATTACAAGGAAGCTCAGTAAAAAATTTAACAACTGGAGAATTATTAAAAGAATTAAAAGACAATAATGTTACTGAAATATTAATTACTCCAAATAGTAATGAATCAGTATATTATGTTGAAGGAAAATTAAAAGATTATAAAGAAAATGAAAGTTTCAAAAGTAAAATTATAGCAGAAGAAATATTAGCAATAACTGAATATGCTGAAGAAAATAACATTAAAGAATATGATACAGAAAGTGATCCGGGAAGTAGTACATTACTTTATGTTGTAATAAACGTTTTACCTTTTGTTTTGATTGTTATCTTTGGTTATGTTTTAGTTAAGAAACTTGCAATGTCAAATAAAAATTCAGTTGACTTTGGCAGAAGTAGAGCTAGACTTTCAAATGATAGTGATAAGAAAACATTTGATGATGTAGCTGGTTTAACTGAAGAAAAAGAAGAAGTTGCTGAATTAATTGATTTCTTAAAGAATCCAAAGAAATTTCAAAAATTGGGAGCTAGAATTCCAAAAGGTGTTTTATTAGTAGGACCTCCAGGAACAGGAAAAACATTACTTGCTAAAGCTGTTGCGGGTGAAGCGAATGTACCATTCTTCTATATAAGTGGTTCTGACTTTGTAGAATTATTTGTTGGTGTTGGTGCATCTCGTGTTCGTGATATGTTTAAAGAAGCTAAAAGAAGTGCTCCTTGCTTAATTTTCATTGATGAAATTGATGCAGTTGGAAGACAAAGAGGAACAGGTCTTGGTGGTGGTCATGATGAAAGAGAACAAACACTTAACCAATTATTAACAGAAATGGATGGTTTTGGTGAAAATGAAGGTATCATTATCATTGCTGCAACAAATAGACCAGATGTTCTAGATCCAGCTTTATTAAGACCAGGAAGATTTGATAGACAAGTAACAATCAACTTACCTGATTCCAAAGCTCGTGAACAAATATTAAAAGTACATGCTAAAAATAAGATATTAGATAAATCAGTTAATTTAAGTAATTTAAGTCAAAGAACACCAGGATTTAGTGGTGCTGATTTGGAAAACTTACTTAATGAAGCGGCCTTACTTGCGGTAAGAAGAGATAAAAGTGCTATCAGTATGGATGAAATTGATGAAGCAACTGATCGTGTTTTAATGGGACCTGCTAAAACTTCAAGACAAATTACTGATAAAGAAAAGAAATTAGTATCTATCCATGAAGCTGGACATGCTGTTATTGGTATAAAATTAGAAGATGCAAATGAAGTTCATAAGATTACAATTATTCCAAGAGGTATGGCTGGTGGTTATACAATGATGCTTCCAAAAGAAGAAAAAATGGTTGTATTAACTAAGAATGAATTATTGGCGGAAATTACTGGTTTACTTGGTGGTCGTGTTAGTGAAGAATTATTCTTACATGAAATATCTACTGGTGCTAGTGATGACTTTAAAAAAGCTACTAATATCGCTCGTAATATGGTTACATTATATGGTATGAGTGATTTAGGACCAATGCAATATGAAGAACAAAGTGGTAGTGTATTCTTAGGAAGAGATTATGGTAAGACTAAAAACTTTAGTGATCAAGTAGCATTAGAAATAGATAGAGAAACAAGAAAGATTATTGAAGAATGTTATGAAAAAGCTAAAGATATAATTAAGAAAAATGAAAAATTAATAATGTTATTGAGTGATGCTTTAATGAAGTATGAAACACTTACAAAAGAGCAAATAGAATACATTGTTAAAAATGGTAATATAAATTTTAAAGTAGAAGAAAAAGAAACAGATAATACTTCTAATTTAGAAGAGTTACGTGAAAAAGCTAAAGAATTAAAAATAAAAAATGCTTCAAAAATGAGTAAAGAAGAATTAGAAGAAGCAATAAAAGGAAAGGAAAAATAAAATGGCTGGGATTTTGGAAACTATATTATTAGTTGTTTCAGTACTAATGATTGCAATAGTTTTATTACAAAGTGGTAAAGCTACTGATAGTGCTGGTATAATTACTGGTGGTAATCAAGAATTATTTCAAAATATGAAAGAAAGAGGAACTGAATTATTTATTAGTCGTCTTACTCTTGTATTAGGTATTATATTCTTTTTGGTATCATTAGTATTGTTCTTAATGTAAAAAGCAGTTAACTGCTTTTTTCTTTTGCGTTAAATTGTGAAATATTACCCATAAATAAAATTTAATTGGTTGACAAAGTTACGCCTTGAATTATATAATTATAGATAGAATAGGAGATATAATCATGAAAGTGGATAATAAGAAATTAATTATGCCAATGGTTGTTGCAGTTACGACTTTGTTATTAATGGTTATTGGGGCAACATATGCCTATATTTCAGTAAACGCTACTGGTAATCTTTCAACATTTAATATTACAGGTAGTGTACCATCAGTAGGTAGTGTAGCTATTACAGCAGGTAGTCCTTTATCCATGAGTTTATCTTTAAGTCAATTACAAATAGGAAATGCAAAAACTTATTATGCGTCTGAACATGGTGTAGTAACAGATCCAACAACATCAAATGTTGCAACTATTACAGCAACAGGAAATGGTACATTTGATTGTACATATACCATAAATATAAAAGGTGATCCACATACTATGGCAGATAATTCTGTTAATAAAGGTACAAACTTATTTGTTTTGATAGTATATCATTATAATAGTACTAATGGTCATGATATTATAAATACATATGATTTTAATACGTTACGTACAGCAAATGGAGAAATAAACTCTAGTACTGGTGTTAATATTAGTGGTAAGGTTACTGGTGTTAAAGAAGGAACACCAAAATATATTAAGGCACAATTAAAATTTGTTAATAGTAGTTCTGCTGATCAATCTTCTATTGCAGGTACAAGTGCAAAATTTACATTTGATGTAACAGCATTTAGTTGTACTGCATATTAATAAAATAATTTACTTGTTTTGACTTGTAAAAAAAGATACTCATGTTTAATTACTTGACTATTTAATAAATAAAGTCATATAATTATCTTAATAAGATAGAGGCGATTTAATGGAAGATAACAATTATAATGAAAATAAAATAAATGTTAATAAAAATAAGTTGATAATGCCTACTTTTATAGCCATTGTAACACTTCTTTTATTATCAGTTGGAGCTACTTATGCTTATATTAAAGTACAAACAACCGATAATTTTGCTACACCAACAATTAGTGGAACTACTCCAAAAATAGGTTCTGTGGCATTAAAAGCTGGCACTAGTTTATCACTATCACCATCTATTTCTGAAATGATGATTGATAGACCTGCTACTTATTATGCTACTACTGCTGGTACTAGTACTACCAATAGCAATTGGCAAACTATCGGAACAGCAACGGTATCTGGCGAAGGAACGTATACTTGCGATTATACAATTGCTATAAAAGGTACTGGAAATTTATTAACAAATTCTAAAAACCTTGGTAATGATTTATTATTGCTTGAAGTTCAACATGGAACCGACGGAGCTCAAAATACAACATATGATTTTAATGATACTTCTGGGGATCCAGTAATAAATGGTACTACTTTAACTGGAAAGTTAACTGGATTATCTCAATCAACTCCAAAAACTATAACAGCTAGATTTAGATTAGTTAATAGTGAATCTCAAAATCAAACACAATTAAGTGGCACTTCTGCAACTATTTCATTTACATTATCAAGTTTCAGTTGTACAGCAACTGCTTAATAAATATATAAAAATACCATAGTGGTATTTTTTTTAAAATTTGTATTTTTATTTTTAATATGATATATTAAGAACGATGGTGATAATATGAAAAAAATATTGACAATTATTATAGATGGTTTTGGTTTAAGAAATGAAACAAATGGTAATGCTATAAAGGAAGCTGATATGCGTTTTTTTAACCAATTATGGGATGAATATCCACATTCTTCTTTATATGCCTCAGATGAATTTGTTGGTTTAGAAAAAGGGATACCTGGTAATTGTGAAGCCGGCCATATAAGTATTGGCGCAGGCCGAACAATAAAACAAAATTCGGTTTTAGTTAATGAATTTTTAAAAAGCAATTTATCAGAAAATGAAAAATTTCAAAAATTAGTATCTAATAAAGATAAGACTATTCATCTAATGGGATTACTTAGCGATACATCTAATCAAGCTGATATTAACAATATCATCAGTATGTATAAAGTCTTAGTAAAAAATGGTTGTAATAATATCAATTTTCATATTATTACGGATGGACGTAATACGGGAATTCATGATGCCAATAAATTTATAAAAATGGTAACGGATGTTATTAAAGAATATAAAGTAGGCCGAATAGCCACAATATGTGGAAGATATTATGCAATGGATCGTAATCAAAATTATGACCGAACTAAAAAATATTATGATTTAGTTACAAGCGGTATAGGAATAAATAATAATAATATAAAAGATGTAATTAATAAATTATATGAAAAAAATATAAATGATGAACAATTATTACCTATATTAGTTGATAAAGATGGGTTAATTAAAAACGGAGATATTTTATTATGGATGAATTATCGTATTGATAGATCTATACAAATATTATCTGCTTTTGTAGATGATAATTTTAATGGTTTTACACCAATTAAAATGCCTAATTTAGAAGTATATACTATATTACCTATGCCAAGTAATTTACCTGTAATAAATTTAATAGATAAACCAGTTATAAATAATACTTTGGGTAGATATTTAGAAAAATTAGAACTTACTCAAGCTAGAATTGCTGATAGTGAAAGAATGCCTTATGTTACCTACTTTTTTGATGGTGAATATGATAACAAAATATCTCGATGTAATACTTTCTGTATTCCTTTATCAGATAATGATATAGAAAATAAACCAGAACTTGAAGCTATTCATATAACTAAAAAAGTTGTTGAATGTATGATGCAAGATTATGATTTTATACTTGTTAATTATTCTAATCCCGATTTACTTGGTCATACAGGTAATTATGATGCTACTATTAAGGCATGTTTGACTATAGATGTCTGTTTAGAAAAAATAATCGAGAAAGCTAATGAAAATTTTTATAAAGTAATTATTTTGTCTGATCATGGTAATGCTGAATATATGCTAAATGAAGATAATACTCCAGTTACTACGCATACTTTAAATAAAGTTCCTTTTATTATTTTAGATAAAAATATAAAATTAAAAGATACTGGTGATTTAACGATGGTAGCACCAACTATTTTAGAATATATGGATATAGCAGTTCCAGAAGAAATGAAAGAAACAGAAATATTATTAAAGTAAGTCTTGTTAAATTTTCAGAAATAATGTATATTATTATATATAGATAAGGGTAGTGTGTAATTTTATGAATAATGATGTAAATGAACAAAATGAACAAAATAATAATTTAGAGCAAAATAATGTTAATAATGAAGCTTTAAATAACATAGAAGAGCTGAATACAGCGATTGAGAATACGCCTCCAATTAAAGAAGAAGTAGATAATGCTTATGTGAGTGATAACATTTTAGAAGAGAAAAAAGGAAATAAAGTAATTTTAATTATTTTAGGAATATTAATTGTCTTTTTAGTTATGATTGCAATATATGTATTCTTCTTTAAAGATAAAAAAGAATTAACAGCAAAAGAGGTTTATTTTAAAGGATTTGATGCAGTTAGCAACTATGTGATGAAAGATTTAAATGCTACAGAAGATATTTTAAAAGATACAATTAAAGTAAAACATGATATTAAGGTGTCATTAAATACTGAAGATCCAGAATTAGCTACAATAAGTTCTTTACTTAAAAAGAGTAATTTAATATTAGAAACTAATGTAGATGGTAGTAAAAACTATAGTGAGATTGGAGCATTACTAAATTATGATAATGCAGAAGTATTAAATGCTAAATTAATGCTTAATGATAAAGATTTATATATTAATCTTGGTTCATTATATGAAAAGAATATTAAAACAGAAATTATAGATAATAGTGAAACACCAAAATTAAATGATATTTCTAAAAGTGTTAATAATATAACATCAATAGTTATTAATAAATTTAAAGGTCAATTAAAAGATGAATGGTTTACTCAAACTAAAGAAGAGTTAAATAAAGAAAGTGTTACTAAATATACATTAACTATAAATAATTTTAATGAGTATTATAATAAAATAGTTAAAGATATCCAAAATGATCAAACACTTTATAGTAATATAAAAAATATTATGAATGTTTCTGAAGATGATGTAAAAGAATTTTTAGATAAATTTATGTTAGATGAAACAGATTCAAATGAGAAATTAGTAATAAATACTTATCTAACTAAAAAAAATGAAGTAAAGAAAATAGTAGTTATGATGAATGATGAAGAGAGAATAAATATTACTAAAGAGGGAGAAAAATATTTAATTAATGTAAGTATTGACGATAAAATGGAACAAATTGGTAACTTCAAAGTAGAAAAAAATTATTTTGAATTTAATAGTAATTATGATGGTTTAGTTATTAATGTTGTATTAGATAAAAAAGATAACAATAATAAAAAACTTGATTTAGGATTTAAAATGGTATGCAAAGAAGATGATGAATATTGTCAAGCTGGAGAAATTAAGCTTTCTCTAAACAATAGTGACAAAAATGGAAATCTTAATGTAACTGTCAATATACCTAGTTTAGATTTAGAAGCATCTCTAGAAGATAAATTTGAAATCTTAAAGGGTGCAAATATTGAATTACCAGATTTTAATAACTCTATTGATATGGATAAATTCGATGAAACTGAGATGGGAATATTACAAAGTAATTTAGTAAAGAATACTGGTTTATTAACATTATTATCTGATTTAGGATTAATGGCAGCTGATGAAATTGATGATTTATTAGAAACAGCATGTTTCTCTACTAATAATGGAAAAGATAATTTTTCTGAAACAGTTGATAATTATTTGGTAGAGTGTCGTAATGGTGCTTGTCGAGTAACTAATACATTAACAAATGAAATGAAGACACTTGTGTGTGAAAATGAAATTGCTAATTAACTTGGCAATTTTTTTGTGCAAGTTAATGTAAAAAATTTTGTGAAGAAATGTCAAATTTAGGGTTGCATTTCATATAATTATTGTGCTATAATGATAGTCGTATGGCTGCGAGGATACGTGAGGTTGCTGATACGCTAGGAAGAGTTGGTAAATATTTTTCTAGGTTTTGGGGAATTCAGGTGGAGCAAGTCTATACTAGATATAGACGAAAGGAGGACATTGTAAATGTCAAATGAAAAAGTTAGAATCAATTTAAAAGCTTATGATCATCGTTTACTAGATGTAGCAGCTTCTAAAATTGTGGAAACTGTAAAAAGAACTGGTGGTGAAGTATCAGGTCCAGTACCACTTCCAACAGAAATTGAGAAGTTTACTGTACTTAGATCTGTTCACAAAGACAAAGACTCTCGTGAACAATTTGAAAGAAGAACACATAAGAGACTTGTTGATATTAAAAAGCCAAGCAAAGAGACAATTGATGCGTTAACTCATTTAGATTTACCAAGTGGTGTTGACATCAAAATTAGTACAAACAAAGACTAATTAAATTTAAGAAAAGGAAGGAAAAAAGAAATGAAAGGAATCTTAGGACGCAAAGTTGGAATGACACAAGTATTTACTAAAGATGGTAAACTTATTCCTGTAACAGTAGTTGCTTGTGATGAAAACGTTGTAATGCAAGTTAAGACAGTTGAAAAAGATGGTTACAATGCAATTCAATTAGGCGTATTTGAAAAGAAACAAAATCGTGCAAATAAGGCTGAACTTGGTCGTGCACAAAAAGCTAATACTACTCCTAAGCGCTTCTTAAAAGAAATTAAAGACGCTGAAGGTACTTATAATGTTGGCGATAAAATTTTAGTAGATATTTTTGAAGTAGGAGACATCGTTGATGTAACTGGTACTTCAAAAGGTAAAGGTACACAAGGTGTTATTAAAAGATTTAATCAATCTCGTGGACCAATGGGACATGGTTCTCACTATCATAGAAAACCAGGTTCTTTAGGTACAATGTTACCAAAGAGAGTATTAAAGGGTAAAAAACTTCCAGGACATATGGGAGTAGAAACAGTAACAATCCAAAATCTAGAAATAATTGAAGCAAATAAAGAAGAAGGTTATATTCTAGTAAGTGGCAATATTCCAGGTGCTAAAAATTCTTTAGTTTATATAAGAACGGCAGTTAAAAATTCTCGTAAGAAAGATCCAAAAGAAATCATTGCTTATGAAGAAACTGTTGTTGATGCAGTAGAAGAAGTAAAAGATGTAGAAACTACTGAAACAGTTGAAGAAACAAAAGAAACTGAAACTACTGAAGTAGAAAATACAGAAGAAGTTGCAGAAGAAGCTGTAGAACAAGAAGAAGAAACTAAAGAAGAAAATCCGGAAGAAAGCAATTAAGCTTTAGAAAGGAAATAAAATGACAAAGATAAGTGTTAAAAATATAAAAGGTGAAGTTGTTAAAGATATCACTTTAGATAGTAAAATTTGGGATATTGAAGTAAATGAAGATGCACTAAAGAAAATGCTTCGTTTACAAATGGATGCTGTTCGTCAAGGTACAAGAAAAACTAAATCTAGATCTGAAGTATCTGGTGGTGGAAGAAAACCTTGGAAACAAAAAGGTACAGGACGTGCCCGTCAAGGTAGTATTCGTGCTACACAATGGCGTGGTGGCGGTATACCAATGGGTGTTGATAACCGTGATTATTCATTTAAGATTAATAAAAAAGAAAGAGTTTTAGCTTTAAAAAGTGCTTTAACTGATAAGGCTAAAAATAAAAATGTTATAGTAGTTGATAAGATTAATTTAGATACATTAAAAACTAAAGAAGTTGCAAGTGTACTTGAAACATTAAAATTAAGTGGCAAAGTATTATTCGTAACTAGTGATGAAAATGAAAATTTATATATGGCATCTAGAAATTTAGGAAATGTATTAGTTCTTATGGCAAACGAAATTAATTGCTTTGATTTAGTAAATGCAGATGTAGTTGTATTTGAAGAAGAAGCAGTTAAGATGTTAGAGGAGGGGCTTAAATAATGAAACATTATAGTGATATTATTTATTCACCAGTTATTACAGAAAAATCTATGGCTGAAAGACAAAATGGTGTATATATGTTTAAAGTAGCAAAAGACGCTACTAAAGATGAAATTAAAAAGGCTGTAGAAGATGCTTTCAAAGTTAGTGTTAAAAGTGTTAATACATTAAATACAAAAGCTAAAAGACGTAGAGTTGGACGTTATGCAGGTACAACTAAGACTTATAAAAAAGCAATTGTTACTTTAGCAAACGGTTCTACAATAGATTTATAGGAGGGATTATAAAATGGCAATAAAACATTATAGACCTACGACTAATGGTCGAAGAGGAATGACTACTCTTGCAAATGAAGAATTAACAACAAAGAATAATCCTACTAAATCTTTAGTTAAAAAGGTTAATAAAACTGGTGGTAGAAATAACCAAGGAAAAATGACAGTTCGTCATATTGGTGGTGGAGCTACTAAAAAATATCGTGTAATCGATTTTAAGAGAAATAAAATAGGAGTTACTGGTCGTGTTGCTTCAATCGAATATGATCCTAATAGAAATGCTAATATTGCATTAATTAATTACCGTGATGGTGAAAAGAAATATATTATTGCTCCAAATGGATTAAAAGTTGGAATGATTATTGAAAATGGTGAAAATGCTGATATTAAAGTAGGTAATTCACTTCCACTTCAAAATATTCCAGTTGGTACAATGGTTCATTGTATTGAACTTAAACCAGGTAAAGGTGCTGAGTTATGTCGTGCTGCTGGTGCAAGTGCTCAAATCCTTGGAAGAGAAGGTAAATATGTATTAGTTCGTTTACAATCAGGTGAAACAAGAAAAGTTTTAGGAACATGTATTGCAACAATTGGTGTTGTTGGAAATGAAGACTATAACTTAGTAAATCTTGGTAAAGCTGGTCGTAAAAGACATATGGGAATTAGACCTACTAATAGAGGTAGTGTAATGAACCCTAACGATCACCCACATGGTGGTGGAGAAGGAAGAGCTCCTGTTGGTCGTAAGAGTCCAATGACTCCATGGGGTAAACCAGCCCTTGGACATAAAACTCGTAAATCTAAGAAAGCTTCTGAAAAATTAATTATTAGTAGGAAGACTAAAATAGGAGGATAATATGGCAAGAAGTTTGAAAAAAGGACCTTATGTTGAAAAATCACTTTTAGTAAAGGTTCAAAAATTAAATGCTGAAAATAAGAAAACAGTAATTAAGACTTGGTCAAGAAGAAGTACAATTTTCCCAGACTTTGTTGGACATACATTTGCAGTACATAATGGTAAAGATTTTATTCCAGTTTATGTTACTGAAGAAATGGTTGGTCACAAACTTGGTGAATTTGCTGGTACTCGTAAATTTACTGGTCATGCAGGTGGAGGTAATAAATAATGGAAACTTACGCAATACATAAAGGTGCTATTATAAAACCTCGTTTAGCTCGTATGACAATGGATTTAATTAGAGGTAAAGATGTTATAACAGCAAGAAAAATATTAGAAGTAACTAATACTAAAGCAAGTAGATTAATCTTAAAAGTTTTAAATAGTGCTTCTGCAAATGCTGTTAATAACTTTGGAGCAAAAGAAGAAGAACTTGTTATTAAAGAATGTTTTGTTAATCCAGGTACAATTCTTAAGAGAATACAATTTGCATCTCATGGAAATGTAGATAGACATGATAAAAGAACAAGTCATATAAAAATTGTTGTAACAGACAATAAGAAAGGAGAAAATGCATAATGGGACAAAAAGTTAATCCAGTTGGATATCGTTTAGGTGTTAATAAAAACTGGGAATCACGTTGGTATGATAAAAAGAATTATGCTGATAATTTAAATAAAGATATTAAAATACGTGAATATATTTTAACTAACCTTAAAGATGCATCTATCTCTTCTGTAATTATTGAAAGAAAGAAAAATAGAGTAGATGTAACAATCAAAACTGCTAAACCAGGTGTTATCATTGGTCGTGGTGGCGAAGACATTGAAAAATTAAGAAAGAAAGTTTCTTCATTAGTTAAGGAAGAAGTATTCATTAACATTATTGAAGAAAAGAATCCTAATTTAAATGCTAAATTAGTAGCAGATAATATTGCAATGCAAATTGAAAATAGAGCTCCATTTAGAGCGGCTCAAAAAAGAGCTATTAGAGATACTATGAAGGCTGGAGCTAAAGGAATTAAGACTTTAGTATCTGGAAGATTAAATGGTGTAGAAATGGCTCGTAGTGAAGGATATAGTGAAGGAACCGTTCCTCTACATACAATTCGTGCTGATATTGATTATGCTCAAAGTGAAGCAAATACTACATATGGAAAAATTGGGGTTAAGGTATGGATTTATAAAGATGAAATTCTACCAAGTAAAAAAATAGTTAAAAAGGAGGCGACTTCAGATGTTGATGCCAAAGAGGACTAAATATAGAAAGTCGCATAGATTAACATATGATGGTCATGCAAGAGGAAATACTACTTTAACAAAAGGCGAATATGGATTAATGGCTACTGAAGGTGCATGGATCTCTGCTCGTCAAATTGAAGCAGCTCGTATTGCTATGACACGTTATATGAAACGTGGTGGTAAAGTATTTATTAATATTTTCCCACATTTACCAATAACTAAAAAGCCTTTAGAAACTCGTCAAGGAAAAGGTAAAGGTAACGTAGAAGAATATGTTGCTGTAGTTAAAGAAGGTAAAATTATGTTTGAGATAAGTGAAATTGATGAAGCAACTGCTAAAGAAGCTTTTAGACTTGCTTCACATAAACTTCCAATCAAATGTAAGTTTGTTAAAAAGGATGGTGAATAAAAGTGGATATTAAAGAAATTAGAAAATTATCTTCAGCTGATTTAAAGAAAAAGATAACAGAAACTAAAGAAGAATTATTCACAAAAAGAATGCAACAAGCTAATGGAACATTAGAACATCCTACAGAACTTAAAACATTAAGAAAGAATGTTGCAAAAATGAAAACTATCTTAAGAGAAAGAGAATTAGAGGAGGCAAATAAATAATGGCTAAAAGAGTACAAGAATTAGTAGGAAAAGTAGTAAGTGCTAAATGTGATAAAACAATAACTGTTTTAGTTGAAACTTACAAACGTCATCCTCTATATAATAAACGTGTAAAATATTCAAAGAAATATCATGCACATGATGAATTAAATAAAGCTAAACAAGGAGATACAGTAAGAATAAGATTAACAAAACCTATTTCTAAAACAAAGAAATATGAATTAGTAGATGTTATTCAAGAAGCTGTAATTCTTTAGGAGGTAGTCTATGGTTAGTCAAGAAACAAGATTAAAAGTTGCTGATAATACTGGAGCAAGAGAAGTATTAGTAATTAAAGCTCTAGGAGGAAGCAAAGTTAAGAGTGTTAATATTGGTGATACAGTAGTAGTTACTGTTAAAAAAGCTATTCCAAATAGTAATATGCCTAAAGGAAAAGTTGTTAAAGCTGTAATTGTAAGAACAGTTGAAGGCGTACGTCGTGAAGATGGTTCTTATATCAAGTTTGATGATAATGCTTGTGTACTTATTAAAGATGATAAATCTCCAATCGGTACAAGAGTATTAGGACCAGTTGCTAGAGAATTAAGAGAAAAAGATTATATGAAGATCGTTTCTTTAGCTCCTGAGGTTATATAGGAGGAAATATGAAGATTAAAGTAAATGACACTGTATTAGTTATTACTGGTGAAGATAAAGGTAAAACTGGTAAAGTATTAAAAACTATTAAATCTGAAAACAAAGTTGTTGTTGAAGGTATAAATATTTCCAAAAGACATACAAAACCAAGAACAACAAATGATAAGGGTGGTATATTCGATATTGAAATGCCTATTCATGTATCAAATGTTAAGTTAGTAGATAAAAAGGAAGCAAAAAAAGAAACTAAATCAACTAAAGCGAAAGTAGCTAAAACTGAAAAAACAGAAAAAGCTCAAGAAGTAGAAAAGGTTGATGCAAAAGCAAAAGAACCTAAAAAATCTACAAAGAAAGCTAGTAAGTAGGTGAATTTATGAGTAATTTTAAAGAATTATATGATAAAGAAATTAAAAATAATTTAAAGAAAGAATTTAATTATAAAAGTATCATGCAAGTACCTCGCTTAGAAAAAATTGTTATCAACATGGGTGTTGGTGAAGGTAGTCATGATGTTAAATTCATAGAAGCAGCACAAAAAGATTTAGAATTAATAGCTGGTCAACATGCTGTTGTTACTAAAGCTCGTAAATCTATAGCTGGCTTTAAATTAAGAGAAGGTCAATCTGTTGGTGTTAAAGTAACACTAAGAGGTGAAAATATGTACAATTTTATGGAAAAATTAATTAAAGTTGGACTTCCAAGAGTTAGAGATTTCAGAGGTGTTTCATCTCATGCCTTTGATGGTAAAGGAAATTATACTTTAGGAATCAAAGAACAATTAATTTTCCCAGAAATTGAATATGATAATGTTTATAAAATTCGTGGTATGGATATAGTATTTGTTACCACAGCAAAAAGTAATGAAGAAGCATATGCATTGCTTAAGGCATTTGGAATGCCATTTAAAGGTTAGGTGTTATTATGGCTAAGAAAAGTATGATTATTAAAAATAAAAGAAATCCAAAATATTCATCTCGTGAATATACAAGATGTGAAAGATGTGGAAGACCTCATGCAGTATTAAGAAAATTTAAATTATGTCGTATTTGTTTTAGAGAACTAGCAAATAAAGGCCAAATACCTGGCGTAAAGAAATCTAGTTGGTAAAAGGGAGGAACAAAATGTTTGTACAAGATAAAATAGCTGATATGTTAACTCGTATTCGTAATGCCATTATCATGAAATATCCAACTGTTGAAGTAATCGGTACTAAAATGACTTTAGGAATTGCTGAAATACTTAAAAAAGAAGGATATATTGAAGATTTTGAATACATTAAAAATACGAATGGTGATGTATTAAATTTAAAATTAAAATATGGTGCTAAAAAAGAAAGCGTTATAACTGGTCTTAAAAGAATTAGTAAATCTGGTTTACGTGTATATGCAAAAGCTACAGAAGTTCCTCGTGTTCTTAATGGCTTAGGTATAGCAATAATCTCTACTTCTCAAGGTTTAATGACCGATAAAGAAGCAAGAGCTGCTAAGTTAGGAGGCGAAGTTCTTGCCTATATTTGGTAAGTAAAATCTTATGAGTAGAATTGGAGAAAGAAAATTAGTTATACCAGAAGGTATAGAAGTAACTGTTGATGGAAGAGTAATAACTGTTAAAGGAAATAAAGGAACACTTAGTTTAACTGTTAATCCTTTAGTAGAAGTTACTGTATCTGATGGACATGTTGTAACAAAACAAAAAACTGAATCTAAAGAAGCAAATATGCAACAAGGTACAACAAATTCTTTAATAAAGAGTATGATCGATGGTATTCATGCAGGATTTGAAAAAGGTCTTGAAGCAGTTGGTGTTGGATATCGTTTCAATGTACAAGGTAAGAAGATAGTAATTAATGCTGGATATTCTCATCCTGTTGAAATTGAAGTTCCAGAAGGTTTAACTGCTGAACTTGTTAGTAATACAGAAGTTACTATTAAAGGTATAGATAAACAAAAAGTTGCAGAATTTGCAGCAAAGGTTAGAAAAGTAAGAGAACCTGAACCATATAAAGGTAAAGGAATTCGTTATAAAGGCGAGATTGTTCGTCGTAAAGAAGGAAAGAAAGCGGCATAAGGAGGTAAGTTATGATAAAAAAAGAATCTAAAAATGAAACTCGTAAAATTAGACATGAAAGAATTAGAAAAAATTTAAGTGGTACTAAAGAAATGCCTAGATTAAATGTTTTTCGTTCAAACGCTCAAATTTATGCTCAAGTAATTGATGATGTAACTGGTACAACACTAGTAAGTTCATCAAGCCGTGAACTTAAACTTGCAAATGGTGGTAATGTTGAAGCTGCTAAAGCAGTAGGAAAAGACATTGCCGAAAAATGCAAGAAAGCAAAAATTAATAAAGTTGTTTTTGACCGTGGTGGTTACTTATATCATGGTCGTGTAAGTGCTTTAGCAGATGCTGCTAGAGAAGCAGGATTAGAGATATAAGGAGGAAACATGGACAAAAAGGTTGTTAATAATAGAAAAAATAATGATTCAAAGAAAAATTTATTAGAAGAAAAAGTTATCTCAATATCTAAAGTAACAAAGGTTAATAAAGGTGGTAGACATTTCCGTTTTAAAGCAGATGTTGCTGTTGGAAATAGAAAAGGACTTGTAGGTATTGGTACTGGAAAAGCTAATGAAGTTTCTGAAGCAATTAAAAAAGCTATTCAAGCAGCAAATAAAAATGTTGTAAAAATATCTTTAATTGATAATAGAACTGTTCCTCATGATTATACAAGTAAAGTTGGACGTAGTGTTGTTCTTATAAAACCTGCTAAAGAAGGTCGTGGTATCATCGCTGGTGGTGCAGCAAGAGCTGTTCTTGAACTAGCTGGTGTAAAAGATATTGTAGTTAAAAGCTTAGGAGCTAATACTCAAATAAATGTTGCTAAAGCTACATTAAATGCATTACAAGCTCAAAGAACTCCAGAACATATTGCTGAACTTCGTGGCAAGAAATTGGAGGAATTATAATATGAAATTAGAAAATTTACCAAAATCTAAAGAAACTAAAGGAATAAAAAGAGTTGGAAGAGGACCAGGATCAGGAATGGGTAAAACATCTACTCGTGGTGAAAAAGGTCAAAAGGCTAGAAGTGGTGCATCAATTCCTGCATGGTTCCAAGGTGGACAATCTCCATTATATAGAAGAATACCTAAAAGAGGATTTAATAATAAAAGATTTAGATGTGAATTTGCAACAGTTAATCTTGATACATTAAATAAATTCTTCAAAGATGGTGATGTTGTAACACCAGAAATTTTAAATGAAAGAGGAATAATTAAGAAAAATTTATGTGGAATTAAAGTTTTAGCAGATGGTTCATTAGATAAGAAATTAACTGTTAAAGCTCATAGATTCTCAAGTAAGGCTGTAACTAAAATAGAAGAAGCCGGTGGCAAAACTGAGGTGATTTAGATGTTTCGTGGGTTTACTCAAATATTTAGTAAATCAAATAAAGATTTAAGACATAGAATTTATTTTACTTTAGCTTGTCTAGGTCTATTTTGTTTAGGAACAACGATTACTGTTCCTTGGGTAAATGTTGTATTATCTGATTTAAGAGCTCTTGAAATATTCAACTTAATGAGTGGTGGTGGACTTCAAAATGTTTCAATTTTTGCACTAGGAGTATCACCATACATCACTGCATCAATCATTACTGAGTTCTTACAAATGGATATTATTCCTTATTTTAAAGAATTAAAAGAACAAGGATATGTCGGAAGACAAAAAATGAATAAAATTACAAGATATTTAGCAATCATCTTTGCGTTTATTCAAGGTTATGCATTATGTTTATTCTTTAATAAATCATTTGATTTATCAACACTTGAAATATTAAAGACAACACTTGTTATGACAGCAGGTACTGCTTTCTGTTTATGGTTAGGTGATCAAATTACTAAAAAAGGTGTTGGTAATGGTTCATCAATGATCATTATGGCAGGTATTATGTTCAGTATGCCAAGAATATTTACGGGAGCATATAACTCATTTATAAATGGTGCATATTCATTACCAATGGGTATTGCCTTATTTGTAATGTTTGTTCTAGTATATATATTAGTATTAGTTGGTATTATTTATGTTCAACTTGCCGAAAGAAGAATACCAGTACAATATGCTAATAGAACAACAAGTGCTTATGGTGCTGAACAAAGTTATTTACCAATCAAGATTAACTCAGCTGGTGTTATTCCTGTAATATTTGCGCAAATATTACTAACAGTACCATCTACAATTGCTGCCTTCTTTAAAAATGAAAAAGTGTTAGCATTTATTGATAAATATATAATGTATACATCTACAACTGGTTTAATATTATATATTATATTAATTATATTCTTTGGATATTTCTATACATTTATGATTATGAATCCAGAAGAGATGAGTAAGAATTTAAATGAAAGAGGAGGATATATTCCAGGAATTAGACCGGGCGCAGATACTTCTAAATTTATAAGTTCTTCAATTAGTAAATTAACAATTGTTGGAAGTATCTTCTTAACAATAATTGCTATATTACCAGTACTTATGAGTAAATTTACAACCCTTGATAATTCAGTTACTATTGGTGGTACCGGATTATTAATCGTTGTTGGTGTAGCAATTGAAACATATAAACAAATGGAAAGTAGTTTACTTGCAAGAAGTTATAAAGAAAAGAGAAGAAAATTAAGATGATGAAAAATGTAATTTTTATTGCTCCCCCTTCAGCTGGTAAAGGTACACAAAGTGCTTTACTTGTTGATTTGGGTTACGAACATATCTCTACTGGAGATATGTTAAGAGAAGAAATAAGTAAGCAAACAGAGATTGGAAAAAAAGTAGAAAGTATTATGCAAAGTGGTAAACTAGTCAGTGATGATATAGTTTATGAATTACTTAAAAATAAACTTAGTACTTTAAATAAATCATTTATATTAGATGGTTTTCCAAGAACTTTAAATCAAGCTAATATGTTAGATAAATTATTTCAAGAATTAAAGATAGATAATTATGAAGTTATTTATTTAGATATTACTTTAGAAGATGCTTTAGAAAGAGCATTAGGAAGACTTACTTGTGAATGTGGTGCTTCATATAGTAAATATAATGAAGAATTTAAACCAAAAGTTGATGGTGTATGTGATAAATGTGGTAAAAAACTTATTTCAAGAAATGATGATAATGAAGAATCATTTAGAGTAAGATATCAAACATTTGTAGATAATGCATCACCAATAAAAGAATTTTATGAAAGCAAAAATAAATTACATAATATAGATACAGCTTTAGGCAAAGATAAAGTTGCTGAAGAGATTAAGGAAATATTAAAATGATTACTATTAAGAGTAATAGAGAAATTGAATTAATGAAACATGCTGGGCATATCAATTATTTGACGCATTTAGAAGTTAAAAAACATTTAAAACCTGGTATTACTACTAAAGAATTAAATGATATAGCTCATAAATTTATATTAGCAAATGATTGTACTCCTTCATTTCTAAATTATGAAGGATACCCAGCAAGTATCTGTATCTCCGTTAATGATGAAGTGGTACATGGTATACCATCAAAAAGAAAAATTAAAGATGGTGATGTTGTATCAATAGATATTGGCGTATGTTATAAAGGATATCATTCAGACTCTGCAAATACATACATAGTTGGTAAAAGTACAAAAGAGATAACAGATTTAGTTGAAAATACTAAAAAAGCTTTATATGAAGGTTTAAGTGTTATTAAAGATGGAATAAAAATTAGTGAAATTGGTGATAAAATAGAAAAGTTTGCTATAGCTAATAATTTAGGTGTAGTAAGAGAACTTGTTGGTCATGGTGTTGGGACTAGTGTTCATGAAGATCCAGATGTTCCAAACTACTATACAAAAAGTCAAACAAAGCTTAGAAGTGGCATGGTAATTGCTGTTGAACCAATGTTAAATTTAGGTACTGAAGATATTTATATGGAAGATGATGAGTGGACCATTAAAACTGATGATGGACTTCCAAGTGCTCATTTTGAACATACAGTATTAGTTACCGATACAGGATATGTAATTTTAACAGAGTAAAAGGAGAGTGATAAAGTTGGCAGATTCCAAGCACAAAAAGAATAATAAAAATAACAATATAGAAGATACAAAAAATAATGATAAAATTGAAGTAGAAGGCAAGGTCATTGAAGAATTAAAGGGTTCTGATTATTTAGTTGAACTACCTAATGGCCATACTGTAACAGCCTACGTTTCTGGTAAAATGCGCATGAATATGATACGTGTTTTACCGGGTGATACCGTTACAGTTCAATTAACGCCTTACGATTTAACACGTGGGATAATAACATGGAATAAAAGATAGGAGAGTATTTATGAAAGTTAGACCATCAGTAAAACCAATTTGTAAAAAATGCAAAGTAATAAGAAGAAAAGGAAAAGTTATGGTTATTTGTGATAACCCTAAACACAAACAAGTACAAGGTTAGGAGGAAATTATGGCAAGAATTAAGAATATCGATTTACCAGGTGATAAACATACTTGTATTGGACTTACAGCAATATATGGTATAGGAAGACCTTTAGCAAAAACAATTTGTAAAGATGCTAAAGTAGATGAAGCAAAAAAAATAAAAGATTTAACTGATGACGAAATTAATGCTTTACGTAAGGAAGTAGATAAATATGTTGTTGAAGGTGATTTACGTAGAGATGTTCAAATGAACATTAAAAATAAAATGGAAATTAACTGTTATCAAGGTATTAGACACAAAAAAGGTCTACCAGTAAGAGGACAAAGAACTAATAGAAATGCTAGAACTCGTAAAGGTAGAGGAAAAGTTGTAGCTAATAAGAAGAAAGCTGGAAAGTAGGGATTAACTTATGGCATATAATAGAAGAAAAAGAAAAATTAAGAAGAATATTCCAGAAGCAGTTGCTCACATTCATGCCACTTATAATAACACAATAGTTACTATTAGTGATAAAGATGGTAATGCAATTAGTTGGTCAAGTGCTGGAAGAATAGGTTATACTGGAAGTAAAAAGAAAACTCCATATGCAGCTGGTCTTGCTGCAGAAGCTGCTGCTACTGCTGCAATTGAACAAGGTGTAAAAAAGGTAGATGTTGTTGTTAAGGGATTAGCACCAGGAAGAGAAAATGCAATTAGATCATTATCAAGTGCTGGCTTAGAAGTTACAAGTATTACAGATGAAACACCAGTACCACATAATGGTTGTCGTCCACCAAAAAGACCAAGAAATTAATAAGTAGAAAGGGAATATTGTATGATGATAAAATTTGGAAAACCAGAATACAAAATTACTGAATACATCGATAGCAATCATTTTGGAAAATTTGAACTAGAACCATTAGAAAGAGGATTTGGTACTACTATAGGTAATGCTTTAAGAAGAGTATTATTATCTAGTTTACCAGGAAGTGCTGTTACTAGCATCAAAATAGATGGTGTTTTACATGAATTTCAAAAGATTCCTGGCGTTATAGAAGATGTAACAGCTATAGTATTAAATATTAAAAATTTAGTTGTTAAAAATCATTCAGAAGAAAAGAAAGTAATTAGATTACATGCTGAAGCTGAAGGACCTGTAACAGCTAGTATGATTGAAAAAGATGCTGATATTGAAGTTGTAAATGGTGATTTAGTTATTTGTAATTTAGTTGAGGGTGGAAAGATCGATATAGAAATGACAGTAGAAAATGGTCGTGGCTATGTTGATTCTAAAGAAAATAAAAAGAGACTTACAGATGCTAAAGTTGGAACAATTGCAATTGATTCATCTTATTCACCAATTGAACTTGTTAAATATGAAGTACTTGATACTCGTGTTGGACAAAATGAAAATTTTGATAAATTAATAATGGAGATTACTACTGATGGTAGTATGGCTCCAGAAGAAGCTATGGCTTTAGCAGCTAAAATATTAGTTGAACACTTTAATATTATTGCTGATTTAAATTCTATTAGTGATTTTTCAGGATTAATGCAAGAAAAGAAAGTTGATACTATAACTAAGACATTAGAAACACCAATTGAGGAAGTTGAATTTAGTGTTAGAGCTTATAATTGCTTAAAAAGAGCTGGTATTCATACCGTTCAAGATTTAGTTGATAAAAGAGAAGTAGAAGTTACAAAGATTAGAAACTTAGGAAAGAAGAGTCTTAAAGAGGTTCTTGATAAAGTTGCTGATTTAGGACTTACATTTAAGGAGTAATGGATTATGGCATATAGAAAATTAGGAAGAGAAACACGTATTAGAAGAAGCATTTTAGCAGGACTTACAAAAGATGTTATAATGCATGAATCTATTGTTACTACTGAAGCAAGAGCAAAAGAAGTAAGAAAATTCGTTGATAAAATGATTACATATGGTAAGAATGGTACATTAGTATCACGTCGTATGGCTTTAGCATTTTTACATAATGATAAAGATGTTGTTAATAAAGTATTTAACGAACTTGCTCCAAAGTATAAAGATCGTAATGGTGGTTATACAAGAATTATTAAGCTTGCTGAACGCCGTGGTGATGATGCTTTAGAAGTTAGATTAGAATTAGTATAAAATTGAGAGCTTTTCTCAATTTTTTTGTCTCTTCAAATAGTAATAACGCACGTTACTATTGCAAATAAATAGTTATTATTGTATTATAAATAGTACTAGAAAGAGATGGATATGGAAGAACAAGAAAAATTATTTATAGAATTATATGAAATACTTGATGATAATAAAGAAAACAATTTATTAGATAATTATAAAAAAGCAGAAAAAATAATTATTGAACATAGTAAATATGAATATAACTTTTTATTAAGAGAATTTAGTTGTTTTATTAAAACTATTTTAAAAGATTATAGTAGTGAAGAAGATATACTTGTTAATAGATGTATTAGTGAAAAAGAAATAGTATATTCAGATTATTATACTAAAGACGCAATTAAATATTTAAATGAATTTTTAGTGAATAATTGTCTTGGTATAATTAAATATAATAAAGTAATAGTATGGAATGAAAACATTACTGTAAGAGATTTAATTCAAAGTTATTGTAATTCTTTAAATTCTTTAAGAGAATTAACTATACCTAAAAATGACTTAAATGTAGAAATGACATTAAATAGAAAGAGAAATGGAGGACAAAATGGTAAATAATTTCTATGATTTAGTGAAGAATAATGGGGAAAGAGAAAGTGAATTAATAGTAAAAAGAAGAAAGGAAAAAGAAGAAGTAGATAAAATAAGACAAAAACAAAGTTATTATACATTTAAATATTTAATTAATGAATTTTCTTGTTTTATTAATGAAGTAGTAAAAAACTATGGTGATTTAAATGCTAATTTAACAAATATGACTATAGATGTTAATAAAATAACTTATTCAGATTATGATATAGATTATAATAAAGAAGTTTTAGTTAACTTTTTAAAAGATTATAATCTAGGAGAATTAAGAGATAATTATATAGTTTGGAATGCTAAAAAAACTATTAAAGATTTTATTGATGCATATAATAACTTAGTTCATAAATATGAAGATGATTTATATATAAGTAGTGATTTAAGAGAACAATATCTACAATTAGTATTAAAAGATAAAGAAGAATATGAACCATTATTAACTGATGAATTTAAGAGCTTTATGAAAGTGTTTGCTAATGGTATAGATGAAAATATATCAGCTAAAGTATATTATTATGTTCAAACTTTATTAGAGAAAAGAAATTATGATTTAAAAGAATTTGATACAAGAGATTTTTCTGACTTTTATGAAAATCCAAATTGGGATTTGTGGAATCCTGATTGTAGATTAGCTCATTTTTTAGGCTCTGTTGCTAAAATGAATTCTTATATTGATAGAAAAGAACCATTAGATATAGAATCTTTAGATAGAGAATATTTACAAATATTAATAGAAGATATTAATACTTTAAAAAAAGATGAAACAGGTAAATTAGTTAGAAGAAAATAATTTAAAATTGATATACTTCGGTATATCATTTTTTATTTTAGATTACTTAACGAATTTTTGTTCGGGTGAATTGGAAAAGTAAAAGCAACTAAAAAATCGGTTAAAAAGAATATCGATTTTTTTAATGATTTTTGGATATTCTCAAAGTAAATGCAATTTTAATATTTATAAACTTATTAACCTTTAATTTCATATTGGACAACTTAAGACAATTTATATTGGACAAGTAAATGCAACTCATTTTATAATAATTGTTTTTACTTGTCCAATTAAGTTTTTGAAAAGATTCTGTTAAACTATTGACAATTGATTCAAGATGAGTATAATAATAATTGATTTGCACTTGGGATACTTTCGAAGCCCCAAGTCATTTTTTATGGAGAAAAAATGGAAGAATATAAAAGTAATGACGAATTGTTGAATCATTTATTATTAAAAGGAATAATTGTTAATAACAAGAAGAAGGCAAAAGAACAATTTGAAAGATATACATATTATTCTATTGTTAATACATATAAAGAAGCCTTTAAAACTAATAATCAGTATATTAGTGGAGTTACTTTTGAAGAAATTTTTTCCTTATATGATTTCGATAAAAATTTAAGATCAATTTTTTTGAAATATGCTCTAGAAATAGAAATTATTATTAAATCTCTTTTAGCTAATATGGTTGCAGGAAATTATGGTATTAAAGATTATTTAGATATTAATTGTTTTGATGCTACTAGCAAAGCTAAAGAGAAAGAAATAAAAGAATTGCAAGTACGTATTAGTGATGAAATAGAAAAAAACTATGGTAAACATCCTGCAATAACACATTATAAGGATACTTATGGATATATTCCACCTTTTGTTTTAGTAAAAGTATTAACCTTTGGGAAAATAAGTAGGTATTATATTTGGTTAAAACAAAATGTTCGCCAACAAATTAGTAAATATTTTAAATTATCAGATAAAAGTGTTAGGTCAAATCCTTTTTAACTTGACACTAGCTAGAAATATTTGTGCACATAATGATAAATTATATACATTTCGTAGTAGATTTTTTATAAGTTTTAATAATATAGATAGTACCTATGTAATGAAAGATAAGTCAACTAATTTTTATATGTTAATGAAATGTATGAATATTTTATTAGATAATAAAAAATATAATCAATTTGAAAAACAAATTTTTAACGAAATACATAAATTAAGTAAAAAATTAAAATCAATTGATATAAAAAAAATAAAAGAAATTATGGGATTCCCTGATGAATAAAATATCAAAATTATAATATAATAATAATGACTTGCACTTAGAAATCTTTCGAAGCTCTAAGTCGGTATTCCTAGCTCTTTTAAAGAGTTAGGTTTTTTTACTTGCAAAATTGTATGGTTATATTTGGAAATACTTATGTTAGAATAATCACCATTACAAGTGTGGTTATGTGTCTGTTATAGAAATGCACTCTAGTTTGCTTGCTATAAATTCAATTGTAGGTTGTCCTAATGGTTGTAAATATTGTTTGCTTCAAGCCACTAATGATAATAATTGTTTACCAAAAGAACTTGCAACACCTAAAGAAGCAGTTAAGCAATTACTTGAATATAAATACTATGATAAAGATATTCCTTTATGTTTATTACCTAATACAGATGTTTTTGTAAATCCAAAAAATACAAATTATTTGTTAGAACTGTTAGGGTGAATTCTCAAAGTAAAAGCAATACTTATTCTCAAAGTAAAAGCAACTCATTTTATAATAATTGTTTTTACTTGTCCAATTAAGTATAAACTATAAACTATAAACTTGTAAAATAATTTAAATATAAACTTGTAAAATAATTTAAATTAAAAAAAGATGAATTTGAAAAATAATTTGACTTTTTCGGGGGGGGTATTATAATTTTATTATATACAAAGTAGTGTATGAACATTGTTATGTATACTTAAACTAAAAAATGAACGGAGGTGAATTGATGGAAAAAGATAGAAATGCAAGAATAATTGCCATAGTAGCCTTAGTTCTAGCAGTAGCTGGGGTATCAATTGGGTTTGCTGTTTTAAGTACTAACTTAACAATTGAACCAATAGATGCTAGTGTAAAAGCTAATAATGATTTATTTACAGTATATTTTTCTAGTAGTCCAAGTGAATATACACATGGTGAAATATCTGCTGAATTAGATCCATCAGAAAGTAAAGACTTTAGTGGTAATACAATAACAGTAGAAGATAAATCTACTACATTAAAAGGAATTGGTGGAACATTCACTGCTCCAGGGCAATCAATTACTTATCACTTAGGAGTATCTAATCAAAGTAAATTAACTGCTTATTTACATGAAATCTATATTGAGAATTATGGTAGAGCTGATTGCACAGCCGTTGAAGATAATGGAAATCCAATTGATGCTAGTGAATTGGATGAAATTTGTAACGATATAGATATCTATATAGATTTAGAAAATTTTGGACATTCAGCTAGTAAATATTCAACCGATAGTGGTGCAAGTAATATTAAGAACGCGTATCTTGAACCAGGAGAAACAAAATCGGTTGATGTAACTATTACTTATGATGGTTATGCTACACCTGCTACAGGAGATTTTAAAGCAACATTTGGTGAAATTGAATTTATATTCACAACTGAGCCTAATTTAGAATATGAGTAATATATTTTTGAAATTAAAAATATATTTTAAATTTTTGCATAATTGGAAAACTTGAAAAGATTTTGTTAAACTATTGACAATTGATTCAAGATGAGTACAATTATAGTTGATTGGTATCCAGAAAACTTTCGAAGCTCTGGGTCAATTTTTTTTAGGAGGACAAAATGAAGGAATACAAAAGTAACGAAGAATTATTAAATCATCTTATATCAAAAGGAGTAATTGTTAATAACAAGAAGAAGGCAAAAGAACAATTTGAAAGATATACTTATTCTATTGTTAATACATATAAAGAAGCATTTAAAACTAATAATCAGTATATTAGTGGAGTTACTTTTGAAGAAATTTTTCCCTTATATGATTTCGATAAAAATTTAAGATCAATTTTTTTGAAATATAAAATTGCAGGTTATATTTGAAAATACTTATGTTAGAATAATCATCATTACAAGTTGAGGTTATGTGTCTGTTATAGAAATGCACTCTAGTTGGATTACTATAAATTCAATTGTAGGTTATCCTAATGGTTGTAAATATTGTTTGCTTCAAGCCACTAATGATAATAATTGTTTACCAAAAGAACTTGCAACACCTAAAGAAGCAGTTAAGCAATTACTTGAATATAAATACTATGATAAAGACATTCCTTTATGTTTATTACCTAATACAGATGTTTTTGTAAATCCAAAAAATACAAATTATTTGTTAGAACGGTTAGGGTGAATTTTCAAAGTAAAAGCAATACTTATTCTCAAAGTAAATGCAACACATTTAATTGCAAAATAAAATATCCAAAAAATTTGCAAAATAATTTGACTTTTTCGGGGGGGGTATTATAATTCTTATATACAAAGTAGTGTATGAACATTGTTATGTATACTTAAACTAAAAAAGAACGGAGGTGAATTGATGGAAAAAGATAGAAATGCAAGAATAATTGCCATAGTAGCCTTAGTTCTAGCAGTAGCTGGTGTATCAATTGGCTTTGCTGTATTAAGTACTAACTTAACAATTGAAGCTCCAGAAGCAAGTGTTAAAGCTAATAATGATTTATTTACAGTATATTTTTCTAATAAAGATTCAGAGTATTCAACTGGTGAAGTAACTCCAACATTAAGTGAATCTGATGATCCTGAATTTACTGGTAATACAATAACAATAGAAGATAAATCTACAACATTATCAGGAATTGGTGGAACATTTACTGAACCAGGACAAATAATAACATATAATTTAGGAATTGCAAACATTAGCAAATTAGATGGATATGTTTTTTACTTTTCAGGTGTAGAAGGTAATTGTGAAGCAGTAAACAGTAATAATCCAGCAACTCAAGAAGAGTTAGAAAGAGCATGTAATGATTTGATTTTTAGAATTGATATAGATGATGGTAAATATACAGCGACTAAGTATAAAAAATATGCCAATTATCTTATTTCAAAAATGACCGATGGTAAACCTGGGATGCACAAATTAAAATTAGAAATAGAATATAAAGCAGATGCAATTCCTGTTACTGGGGATTTTAAAGTAACGTTTTCTAATGCTGAATTTAATTATAGAACTGAAGTGACTCCATATTAAATAAAGATAAAAAATCAATATAATTTTTTACATTGATTTTTTTTAAAATCATTTATAAACTTGTAAAATAATTTAAATTAGAAAAAAAGATGAAAAAAAGATGAATTTGAAAAATAATTTGACTTTTTCGGGGGGGGTATTATAATTCTTATATACAAAGTAGTGTATGAAAAATATAAAAATGAACGGAGGTGAATTATGGAAAAAGATAGAAATGCAAGAATAATTGCCATAGTAGCCTTAGTTCTAGCAGTAGCTGGTGTATCAATTGGTTTTGCTGTTTTAAGTACTAACTTAACAATTGAACCAATAGATGCTAGTGTAAAAGCTAATGATGATTTATTTACAGTATATTTCTCTAATAAAGATTCAGAGTATTCAACTGGTGAAGTAACTCCAACATTAAGTGAATCTGATGATCCTGAATTTACTGGTAATACAATAACAATAGAAGATAAATCTACAACATTATCAGGAATTGGAGGTACATTTACTGAACCAGGACAAACAATTACTTATACTTTAGGAGTGTCTAATCTAAGTAAACTAAGAGCTTATTTAAATGAAGTTATATTCGAAAATGTTGATGGAACTGATAGTAAAGTTAAATGCGAATCGGTGAATACTAATGGTAATGGATTAGATGAAGGATCACTTAAAACTGCGTGTGATGCAATAAAAGTGTCAATAATATTTGATAATAATAGAGTATTCACAAGTAATGCAAAAGGTACATGTGTAGAAGCAATTCCTGCTAAAACTAATCAACCTGGTATGAAAAAAGTAATAGTTAAGATAACTTATGATGATAACGCAATCCCTACAACTGGTGATTTTAAAGCTACATTTGGAAAAATTAAATTGATATACCAAACAGAAAGTACGAGTATTTGTTAAGTTTAATTGTGACGTATATATAAATATATTTAACTATAAATATTCTTAAATTAAAAAAATTAAATTCTTTTAATTATGCTTTGGTCTGAAATTTACTCAATACAATGAGTAAATTTTTTGCATAATCGGAAAACTTTAAGAATATCATTTGACATATTTGAACATACAAAGTATAATTATTCTTAGAGTAGTGTATGAGCAATGTGTATGACATATACTAAAAAAATAGAACGGAGGTGAATTGATGGAAAAAGATAGAAGTGCAAGATTAATTGCTATAGTAGCCTTAGTTCTAGCAGTAACTGGTGTTTCAATCGGTTTCGCCGTTCTAAGTACAAACTTAACAATTGAAGCTCCTGAAGCAAATGTTAAAGCCAATGAGAAATTATTTACAATATATTTTTCAGGTATTCCGACAAGTTATCAAGCTCCTACTACAGTAACACCACAAACAAGTCCTAGCGAAGATGGTTTTACTGGTAAGCAAATAAGCGTAGAGGCAAATTCTACAACACTATCAGGTATTGGTGGAACATTTACTAAACCAGGTCAAACTATTACTTATGCTATAGGAATATCTAATACAAGTAAATTAGATGGTTATTTAACTTCAATCACATTTAATAATGTTGATGGTGATAATAAGAAAGTTAAATGTGAACCAGTTAATACCAATAATAATGAAATAGATTCATCAGAAATGGAAAATGTTTGCGGTAATATTACAGTAAGTGTTAAAGTTAATGATAGTGATTATACTACTGATCAAGAAAATCTTAATGGTATACATATTGGAAATGGACAAACAATACCATTTACGGTAACTATTAAATATGGTGATGGTGAAACTACTACACCTGCTACAGGTGATTTTAAAGCAACATTTGGTAGTATTGTCTTAGGCTTTAAAACAAAAGATAACGCAGCAGCTGATTAATTATAAATATATTCAAGCATAGAAATATGCTTGCAATATATTTTCACAAGACTATTTGGGAGATGAAAAATGAAAAGAGGTTATAAAAGATTACTTATATTTGAATTAACATTGATAATTATTTTAATACTAAATAGTTTTGTATCAAATATATTGAAGGATTATATATTTATAATATTTTTGGCTTTGGTAATCGGCTTATTTGAATTAATATTTGGAATAGAAAAAGATAGAAATAGATATACTAAAGATATATTATTTGAAGAAGTTATATTTTTATTAACGTTCTTCTTATTATATTATTTATCTGGTTTATTGATTGGTTTTGCTAGAACACAAAATTATTATAGTCTTCAAGCTTTATTTGCAATCTTTATACCAAGTATATCAATTATAATCTTAAAAGAATTTTTAAGATATAATATTTTAAAAAAGTCTGAGGATAACAAATTATTTATTATACTGACATGTATATTGTTTATAATGATAGATATAAAAGATTATTTTACATTTAGTCAATTTTCAAGTGTTAATACTGCTTTTGATTTTATTGCCATTAATTTGTTACCGATTATTAGTTCAAACATCGTTTGTACATATTTATCTTTGAGAGTTGGATATAAACCAGTTATATTTTATCTATTAGTTATGGAATTATATCAATTCTTATTACCAATTGTACCAAATCCAAGTGGTTATTTAGTTTCAATTGTAGGTATTGTTGTTCCTGCTATACTATGTTATCGAGTTTATAATATATTTAAAAAGTATAAAGATGAAGATATAGAAAGAGAGAAAAAATCGGGTTTAATAGTATCTTATGCTATTACGACATTAATAATTGCAATTATGGTATATTTTACTTCTGGATATTTTCATTATTATGCAGTAGCAGTTGTAAGTGGTAGTATGGAACCAACAATTCATATTGGTGATGTAGTAGTTGTTGAAAAAATAGATGAAAAATATGATGAATTAAAAGTAGGACAAGTATTAGTATTTAATTATAATGGTGTTACAATAGTTCATAGATTGATTAATATTATTGAAGATGGAGGACATTATTATTTCTATACAAAAGGTGATGCGAATCAAGATCCAGATAATTTTACATTAACTGAAGAAAATGTAGTTGGTACTACTAACATAAAGATTCCAATGATTGGATTACCTGCAACTTGGTTAAATAGATTGAGGTGAAAAATTTGAAAGATAAAGAGAAAAAGAACGATATTACGGAAAAAGATAGTGATAAATTAAATAAAGAAAAGAAAAATAATAGTTTTGATAAAAAAGATAAGTTGCCAATTTATATTGGTTTTCCCATACGTATTACCTTTTTTATAATATTATTATTAATTAGTGTAATAATATCTCTTTATTGTGCAAAAGAATCATTTGAGTTTACTGATGGGGAAAGTGTCAATTATACTAATGGCCATTCAACAAGGTATAAAGTTTATTTAAAAGAAAATAATTTTTATGAGTCAGATTATTTAGATGAAAATCGTGTTTATATAGCTAGTTTAATAGATTATATAGATATAGATTTTCAATATAAATTTAATATAGATAAGAATAGTAATATTAATTTTGATTATGATGTAATTGGTAAATTAGTTATTCAAGATGAAAAAGGAAAAGTATTTTTAGAAAAAGAATATAATTTATTAAATGAAAAGACAGAAAAACTTAATAATGGAAATAGTACTTCATTTGATGAGAATGTTAAGATTGATTATGGATATTATAATCAATTAGCTAGTAGTTTTAAATCAACATATGGACTTGATACAATAAGTAATTTAGAAGTAGTATTAAGAGTTAATAAACATAGTGATGAAATGGCATTTAATGATGATGATAAAATGATATTAACTATTCCTTTAAGTGAAAAAACAGTTAATATTGAGTTTAAGTCTAATGATAGTCAAGATTCTAAATATGTTTCATTACAACCAAAACTTGAATTTAATAAATTAGTATTTATTATTGAATTAATATTTGTATTAGCATCTTGTTATTTAATTTATAAAGTTGTTGGATTATTAACATTATTATATATTCCTAAATCTAAATATGATAAATATATTGCTAAGATATTAAGAAGTTATGATAGATTAATAGTAATAACTAAAACTAAGACAGATTTTAAAGATAAAAATATAATTGAAATAGATAGTTTTGAAGAATTGTTAGATGTTAGAGATAATTTAAAATTACCAATATTGTATCATGAAATTATTAAACATCAAAAGAGTTGCTTCTATATTAAAGATCATAATGATATATATTTAGTTAATTTAAAAGCAGTTGATATGGAAGATAATCAAATAGATAAAGAAAAACTAGATAAAAGTAAATTAAAAAAATATTATAAAGAAGATTAGGGGAGAGAATTTTTGAAAATTCTCTCTTTTTATATATCCTAAAATTTATTTATATGATACAATAATATTACGTGAAAATGTATTAAGATATTAAGAGGTGTATTATGGTTAAAGTTATTTCATTGGTTAATCAAAAGGGTGGTGTTGGAAAGACTACAACAAGTATTAACTTAGCTGCAGCGTTAGGAAAAGAAAATAAAAAAGTATTATTAATAGATTTAGATTCTCAAAGTAATGCTACTACTGGTCTCGGGTTAAATGCTAATGATTTTGAACATGACATATATGATGTTATAACTAAAAAGTGTGATATAGAAGAAGCAATTATTAAAACTAAATTTGATAATTTAGCAATAATTCCATCTACTCTTAACTTAGCAGGAATAGATGTAGAATTTGTTAAAAAAATGTTAGAAGATCAACAATTTAGACAAAATGAACAATTAAAAGAAGCATTAAATAAAGTAAAGAATGCATTTGATTATGTTATTATTGATTGTCAACCATCATTAGGACTTGCGACAATGAATGCTCTTGTAGCAAGTGATTCCGTTATTATTCCAGTTCAATGTGAGTTTTATGCATTAGATGGTATAACATTATTACTAAATACAATAATAATGTTACAACAAAGCTTGAATCCAAAACTTACAATTGAAGGAGTATTACTTACTATGCTTGATGGTAGAACTAATATTGGTCTTGAAGTTATTGAAGAAATACGTAAATACTTTAAAGATAAAGTATTTAATACAATAATTCCAAGATTAGTAAGATTAGTTGAAGCACCTTCTCATGGTCTTCCAATCAATGAATATGATCCAACTAGTAGAGCAACTGAAGCTTATCAAAATTTAGCGAAGGAAGTGATTGAAAGAGATGGAAACTAAGAAAAAAGCTTTGGGTAGAGGATTAGAACAATTATTTAGTAATAATAATGTTATTGATTTCAATAATTTTGAAAAAGAATTAGTTAGTGAAAATAAGAATAATGTTGTTAATATTAAAATTGAAGAAATAAGAGCTAATCCATACCAACCAAGAAAAACATTTAATGAAGATAGTTTAAATGAACTAGCAACATCTATTAAAGAATATGGGGTTGTGCAACCCATTATTGTTAAAAAAAGTATTAAGGGATATGAACTTGTAGCAGGTGAAAGAAGATTAAGAGCATCTAAAATAGCTGGGCTTACAGAAATACCTGCCATTATTAAAGAGTTTTCTGATCAAGAGATGATGGAAATAGCTTTAATAGAGAATATTCAAAGAGAAGATTTAAATGCTATTGATGAAGCTAAAAGTGTTTTAAATATTATTAATTTAAGAGGGCTTACACAAGAAGAATTTGCTACTAAGTTTGGTAAAAGTAGAACTTATATAACTAATTTATTAGGACTATTAAAATTACCTGATAATATTCAAGGAATGGTAGTAAAAAAAGAAATATCACCATCTCATGCGAGAGTCTTAAGTAAGTTAGATGATGATAGTCAAATTAATAATTTAGCTAAAAAAGTAGTAGATGAAAGATTAAATGTTAGAGATTTAGAAGAATTAGTTAATAATAAAGAGGTTGTAAAAAGAAAACCAATTGTGGTTAAAGAAAAAGAACCTAAGTATCATATATATGAAGAAGTATTTAGTGATAAGATAGGAAATAAAGTTAAAATAAATAATAATAAAATTGTTATTAATTTTGATAGTATTAAAGATTTAGAAAGAATTATGGAAATTCTTGATATATCTATTGGAGATGATTAAGTTTTGAATAAAGATTATAACCTGAATGATCAAGTAATAATGAAGAAAAGTCATGCTTGTGGAAATAATTTATGGACTATTACAAGAGTAGGTGTAGATATAAAGATTAAATGTAATAGTTGTAATAGAGAAATTATGATGGATAGATTAGAGTTTCAAAAGAAACTAAAGAAGGTGTTAAAAAATGAAGAAGAGAAATAAAAAAAGAGAGCCATTTCATCCTCTTTTAACATTTGTAATATTAATAATATTTACTATTGTTTTGAGTGGTATATTAAATTTAGTTGATTTTCAAGCTACTTATTATACTATTAATGAACTTACAAATGAAACTACACCAGTAACATTAACTGTAAAATCTTTATTTAATTTAAGTGGAATAAAGTATATATTTACTAATACAATATCTAATTTTGCTAATTTTACCGTATTATCTAATTTAATAATATTACTTATGGGTATTAGTATAATGGATAAGAGTGGTTTTTTACAAACAGCAATAACATTAACGACGAAGAAATTAAAAAAGAAATTTGTAACCTTTATTTTTGTCTTTTTGTGTGTAATATCTAGTATTTTTGGTGATTTATCATATTTAATATTTATACCTCTTGGAGCATTATTATTCTATTATGGAAAAAGAAATCCTGCCATTGGTATAATATCTTCTTTTGCCGCTTTATCATGTGGTAGTGCCATTAATTTTATATTTACTAGTTCTGATTCTGGATTACTTAAGTATACTTTACTTGCTAGTCATACTGTAAATTCTAATTATAGTATTTCTATGTTAGGATTCTTTATTATAATGTTATTAGCAGTTATCTTGGTTTCTTCTATAATAACAATTGTTACCGAAAATGTTTTAGTTAAGAAATTACCTAAATATAATTTTACTGAAACAGAATTAGAGGAAGATATCGTAACTGATGATGAAAAGAAAGGAATGACATTAGCTCTTATTAGTTCTGGAATTTATTTACTTATTTTCATTTATTCAATTATACCGGGATTACCTTTAAGTGGAGCTCTTTTAGATTATAGTCAAGTAGCATATATCGATAAATTATTTAGTGTTAATTCTTTCTTTAGTAATGGTTTTGTGTTTGTTATAACATTATTATTTATTATTTTAGGATTATTCTATGGTATTGGGGTAAAAACTATTAAAAATCAAAAAGATTTCTTTTCTAATCTTGGCCATTCTTTAGATGGTATAGGAAATACTTTAGTAATGATCTTTTTAGCATCAATGTTAATAAGTATCTTTAAACAAACGAATATAGGTAATGTAATTATTGCCTCAATTGGTAATATTATAAGTAGTACTTCTTTTGTTGGTTTACCATTAGTAATTTTAACATTCTTTTTAATAGCAGTAGGTAATATCTTTGTACCCACCAGTGCCTTGAAGTGGTCTATTTTAGCCTCAAGTGTTGTACCAATTTTAATGAATTCACAAATAACTCCAGAGTTTTCACAATTAATATTTAGATTTGCTGAAGGAACCACGATGAATTTAACACCAATTTTAGCTTATTTTATAGTTTATTTAGCATTCTTAGAAAAATATAATCAAGGAGAGAATAGTATTAAATTTATCGATAGTATTAAATATCAAATTCCTTATTCAGTAATAATTGGAATTACCCTACTTGCATTAATTATAATTTGGTATATAATAAATATACCTTTAGGAATTAATACATTCCCAATATTATAAGGAGGGTTTTATGAGTTTAAAAGCGGGTATAGTTGGTCTTCCTAATGTTGGAAAATCAACTTTATTTAATGCCATAACAAAGAAACATATTTTAGCAGCAAATTATCCATTTGCAACAATTGAACCAAATGTGGGTGTAGTTACTGTACCAGATACCAGATTAGATTATTTAGTTAGTTTATATAATCCGAAAAGTATTGTACCTACTACTTTTGAATTTATTGATATAGCTGGGCTAGTAAGTGGTGCCTCTAATGGGGAAGGACTTGGTAATAAGTTTTTATCACATATTAGAGAAGTTGATGCTGTAGTAGAAGTTGTTCGTTGTTTTGATGATGAAAATATTACCCATGTTGAAGGTAAAACGGATCCAATTAGAGATGTAGAAATAATTAATACAGAACTAATATTAGCTGACTTAGAAATAGCTATTAATAGACTTGGTAAAATTGAAAAGAAAGCTGAAACAACTAAAGATAAAGAAGCAATAAAAGAAGTAAATGTATTAAAAAAGATAAAAGATAACTTAGAAAAGAGTATTCCTTTAAGATTAGTTGATTTTGATAAAGATGAATTAAATATTATTAAGAATTTTAATTTTATTACTTTAAAAAAATTAATATATGTAGCTAACGTAGATGAAGAAGCAGCATCAGTTGGAGATAATGAATATTCAAAAGTTTTGAAAGAAAGAGCTAATACAGAAAATGCTTCCGTTATTGTAATGTGTGCTAAGTTAGAAAGTGAATTAGCTGATTATGAAAATGAAGAAAGAGAAGCGTTTTTAAAAGATTTAGGTATTAGTTCAAGTGGTTTAGATAAATTAATATTTGCCACTTATGACTTACTAGGTTTAGCAACATTCTTTACTTCAGGTGCTGATGAATGTCGAGCATGGACTTTTAGAAAAGGAATGAAAGCTCCAGAATGTGCTGGTATAATCCATAGTGATTTTGAAAAAGGATTTATTAAAGCGGAAGTAATGAGTTTTAATGATCTAGAAGCATGTGGCAGTGAACTTAAAGTAAGAGAACTTGGTCGACTTCGTTTAGAAGGTAAAGATTATATCATGCAAGATGGTGATATTGTTTATTTTAGATTTAATGTATAGTAAAAGAACAAAGTGAGTAATAAAGTTATACTCACTTTTTTATAAAATTTGGTGTAATAACTTTCAAAAATCAAAAGTTATTACGGTTGAGTGTAATAACTTTACAAAAATATATTAATAATATATAATATTATTAGAGGTGATTTACATGCTTTTAAGAGAAGATTACTTATCTAAAATTAGAGGATTTTATGATTCTGATTTAATTAAAATATTAGTAGGTATTAGAAGATGTGGGAAATCAGTTATTTTAAATCAAATAATAGAAGAATTAAAAGAAAAAAGAAAAATTGATGAAGACCATATCATTTTTATTAATTTTGAATTTATTGAATTTGAAGAACTATTAGATTATAAAAAGTTAAACAAATATATAAAAGATAAAATTAAAGATGATAAGATTTATTATTTATTTTTAGATGAAGTTCAAAATGTGGATAATTTTGAAAAAGTTGTTAATTCACTGCGTGCTCAAATAAAAAATATAAGTATATTTTTAACTGGATCTAATAGTAAAATGTTATCTGATGAGTTATCTTCAGTATTATCTGGTAGATATGTTTTATTTAATATTAATCCGTTGTCTTATAAAGAATATGTATCTTTAACTAAAAAAGATGGAAATGATTTAAATACTTTTTGGGATTATGCTAAATGGGGAGGACTTCCCAATAGATGCGAATTTACAAATGAAATAGATATAAAAAATTATCTTCATAGTGTTTATGATTCTATTATTTTAAGGGATGTTGTCAAAAGATTGAATTTAAAAGATACTATTCTTTTTGATATGATCTTACAATATTTGATTGAAACAGTTGGACGTGAATTTTCTGCAGATGATATTATAAAATATTTAGATAAAAAAAATAAGAAAATGTCTAATGAAACACTTTATAGCTATATAGATGCTTTGTGTAAGGCATTAATACTTAAAAAGGTATATAGATATGATATTGCTGGTAAAGGTGTTTTAAAAACATTAAATAAGTATTATGCAACTGATTTAGGAATTGCGCAAATTAAAAATAATAATTCAGAATTTAAAAGTTATGTTATTCTAGAAAATATTGTGTATAATGAATTAATAAATAGAAACTATGAAGTATATATAGGTAAAACTAAAAATGGTGAAGTAGATTTTATAGCAAAGAAAGATGGAAATATTAAATATATTCAAGTAACTTATGAAATGAATGGCAATGATAATACTATTGAAAGAGAATTTGGAGCCCTTAAATCTATTGAAGATAACTATCCAAAATATGTAATTTCTTTAGATAAGATAGATTTATCACGCGATGGTATTATTCATTTAAATTTAATTGATTTTCTATTAAGTGATGAATTTTAATAATAGGTTTGCTAAATAAATAAAAAAATTATATAATGTTTGTAGGTGATTATATGGGTAAGGTATTAGAAAAAGCTTTAGATTTTTATAAAAAATATCCAAGTACTATTGCATGGCGAGTAAAAAGACATGCTAAAGTTGTTGATGATTATATAAATCCTAGTGAAGAAATTTTATATGTATTTTGTGGTCAAAAGAATGATAGATTTGGTGAAATATTTAATACGTTTGTCGTAGTAGTAACTAATAAAAGAATCTTACTTGGACATAAAAGATTAGTATGGGGTAGTTTTTTATACTCAATAACACCTGATTTATATAACGATATGGAAATATTTAGAGGTCTTTTGTGGGGTAAAATAACGATTGATACCGTTAAAGAAAAAGTAATACTTACAAATATATCAAAGAATGCTTTAGATGAAATAGAAACCAATATTTCAGAATTTATGATGGAAGCAAAGAAGAAGTATAAAAATGAAAACTAATAAGAAATTAGGCATATTATACTTTTAATTGCTTTTTTTAGTATCTTTTTATTTTATTTCTTTAAACCATATAATTATACTCAAAATTATAATGTTATGGGTTACAAAGTAGAAGAGAAGTATAATAAAGATGAAAAATTATATATTTTTAATTTAAGTAAAGATGAAGTTAAATATCCTTTTATTATAAATAGTAAATATATTAGAGAAAGAAATTTAATTGATAAAATAGATATAAAAGAAAATGGTAATGAAATATGTGTATTACCTATAAGTAGTAAAATTAAATTTTATCCAGTGTGTAGTGATGGTAAAGATTTATATGCTTATAATATTAGTAAACAAGATGATGAATTTTATAAAATTAAAAAGATTAAAGAAATAAATGATAATTATAAAAAAATAGATATAAATTATTTAAAAGATCATAAATATTTAATTTATAATTATAAGGGATATTATTTAATAAGTGATAAAAATAAAAAAGATATTAAACTATTTGATAAAGATAATTATAATATTAATTTGGTTTATAAATTAGATAAATATTTATTAGTAGCAGACTATAATAGTGATTATTATTTTAATAAATTTTATTTGATTAATAGTGATAATGGTAAAGTTACTGAAATAGAAATGGAATATGATATATCATTTGATAGTGTATTTTTAGGAGATTATAAAAATAAAATATATTTATTAGATAAAAAAGAAGAAAAAGAATATGTAATTAATATTAAAAAGCAAAAAGTATTAGAGATAGATTATCAAATAGTAAAGAATAATAAATTAGTTAAGACTACTTATAATAAAATTATCAATAATAATTTAAATTTCTTATTTAATATAGATAAATATTATACAATTGAAGATAATGTTTTATATAAATTAGTAGAAGATAAAAAGATAAAAGTAACTAATAGAGGTGTAGATAGAATAGTTGATTATATAGATGGTACTGTTTATTATTTAAGTGAAGAAGATTTATATATGTACAATGAATATAATGGTGAAGTTTTATTACTTACAAACTTTGAATGGAATTTTAATAATAATGGGGTATTTATAATTAAATAACATATTTTTAAACTTAACATATTTTATATTAGAGGTGTAGATATGTTTGAAAGTTATCGAGTATTGCCAGGAGATAGTTTAACTAGTATAGCTAAGAAATTTAATACAAGTGTAAAAGTATTACAAGATATTAATAATATGTATTATACTGATGATTTAAGACAAGACATGGAATTAATTGTACCGAAAGAAACCCAAGAATATTTTAATTATTATGTAGTGGAAAAGGGAGATAGAATTTTTATGGGGAATAATGAGAATCAAAGATTGATTCTTTTTAAGTGCAATAATTTATAGTTTAAAGTGCAAATTTTGCACTTTAAACTTGTGGGATTATTAAATGAATGATATAATAAAGATATAGTAAAAGGAGATAATTTATGGATAAAGATAGTAGTTGGAATATAGAGTTATCTGAATACATTAAACAAGGTGAACTTAAAAGTAGTGAAAAAGCTAAAACTTGGGAAACTGCAATTGGACTTCAAGACGTTGATGGGTTAAAACCTTCAAAATATTTAATAGAAACTGCTAAAGAACATATTGAAGGTAATATTGATATTGATGAAGCTAAAAAAAGAATAGATGAATATTATAAAGTAGAAAATAATCGTAAAATAGAGAGCGATAGTGAAGAAGCAGATAAAGTTTCGGTTAGAATAACAGAAATTTTAAGTGAAAATAGTTTTAATTTCAATGTTTTTGAATTAATTAGTATTCATTCAAGATTATTTAAAGGAATATACAAAGATGCGGGGAAAATTAGAGATTATAATTTTACTAAAAAAGAATGGATTTTAAATGATGATACTGTTATATACTCTTCTTATGAAACAATAAAAGATACTTTAGAATATGATTTAGAACAAGAAAGAAATTTTTCATATAAGGATTTATCTTTAGAAGAAGCAATTAAACATATTGCAAGATTTACTTCTAATATTTGGCAAGTACACCCTTTTTGTGAAGGAAATACGAGAACTACCGCAGTATTTATAATAAAATATTTAAGAACATTTGGTTTTAATATTAATGATGACGTTTTTGCAGAAAATTCATGGTATTTTAGAAATGCACTTGTTAGAGCAAATTATAGAAATTTTGAAAAAAATATATTTGAAGAAACATCATATTTGGAAAAATTTTTTTCTAATTTGCTTAGTGATACAAAGTATGAGTTAAAAAATAGATATACTCATATAGATTATAAACAAGAAAAAAATAAAGTTACTTTAAATGATAAGTATACTTTAGAAGAACAAGCAATTATAAATATCATAAAAGATAATAATTCAATTAGACAAGAAGAAATTGCTAAATTAATAAATAAGTCACTTAGAACAGTAAAATCTATAATGAAAGAGATGCAAGAAAAGGGAATTATAAAGAGAAGTAATGGTAAAAAGAATGGTAAATGGATAGTACTTTAACTATTACTAATTTAAAAATTAAAACCATAGAATTTACTGGAGGTATAAATTCTATGGTTAAATATAATGTCAATTTAAAGTTTAAAGAAAATGGTAAATCATTAAATGAAACAATAATCAATGTATTAAAAATAGAATTAGAAAAATATATTAATAATTTAAATGAAGATTTACCATTTAAGAATAGTTATTATTCCCAAAGAGATGAGAGTAATGAAGGAGAATAGTATCTTTAAAGTAGGACTTTATATAAGATTATCTAAAGATGATTTAACTCATGAATTAGATAGTATTGTAAGTCAAAGAAGTTTACTTAATCAATATGTGAAAGAAAACAATTATAATGTTATAGATGAATATGTAGATGATGGATTTACGGGGACTAATTTCGATAGACCTGCATTTAAGAAAATGATTAAAGATATTGAAGTAGGTAAAATCAATATGATTATTACTAAAGATATGTCAAGATTAGGAAGAGATTATATTGGAACAGGAGAATTAATAGAAAAATATTTTCCTAATAATAATATAAGATATATTGCTATTAACGATGGAATAGATACATTTATAGATAATACTAATAATGATATTGCTCCTTTTAAAGCAATAATGAATGATATGTATGCTAAAGATATTTCTAAAAAAGTTAAGACTAGTTTGCATTCAAGAATGAAAGATGGGTTATATGTGTCTGGTAGATGTCCTTATGGCTACATGAAAGATCCAAATAATAAAAATCATTTAATAATAAATGAAGAACAAGCAGAGATAGTTAGATTAATATTTGATTTAGCACTGCAAGGTAAAACTTATCATTATATTGCCCAAGAACTAACAAAAAGAAAAATCAAAACACCAGCATCCTACTACAACTATATTTGGAATAAAAAGTGTAATACAAAAGAGCTTGGCATATGGGTTGATACCACAATCAAAGCAATTCTAACTAACGGGATTTATGTTGGCGATGCAGTTCAAGGTAAAACTAGAAAGATTAACTATAAACTTAAAAAGACTATTAAAAATAATCCCAAAGATTATATAATTGTTAAGAATACTCATGAAGAAATAATAGATAGAGATACTTTTAACTATGTTCAAACACTCCTTCCTAAAAATGTTAAAAGACCAGAAAAGAAGAGATTTTATTTATTAGATGGGCTTTTATATTGTGGAGATTGTAAACATCGAATAACAATAAGATATCAAAATAAAACAGGAAGAAGTTATACTACTTGTAATTATTATAGAACTTATTCCAAATATCATGTATGTACAACTCATACTAATAATTATGAGATATTAGAAAGGGTTATATTAGATAATATTAAAGATGTATGTAAGTATCTTGATAAGAATAAAATAAAAGATTTTATTAGAAATATAACTTTTGAAGATGATAATTTATTAATAAAGAAGCAAATAGAAAGTTTAGAAATAACTAATAATAAATTAATAGAAAATTTAGATAAAACGTATATGGATATGTTAAAAGGAATATTAGATGAATCACAATATTTAAGAATTAGAGAGAATATAAAAAAAGAAATAGAAAATAATAAAATAAATATAGATTATCTTAAAAATAAACAAATAGATTTAAATAAAATAGATAATAAAAGAATAGAAAAATATATTAATGAATTTTTATCATTAGAAAAAATAACAAGAGAATTAATAATAAATTTAGTTGATAAAATTTATATCTATCAAAATAAGATGATAGATATTATATTTAATTTTAAAAATACTACATAAAAAAGGTATCGGGAGATAATTTATATGCTATAGCAAGAAAATATAATATTAATCCTGAATTATTAGCTAATTTGAATGGTTTAAATATGAATGATTATATATATCCTAATCAAACTATTTTAATTCCTAAAAATAATTATTCATATTATATAACTGCTGAAGGGGATACAATTGGTGAAGTTGTAAAAGCTTTTAATACTAATATAGATAAATTCTTAAATGAAAATAAAACAATTTATCTTATGGCAGGTCAATTATTGGTTAATAAGAAATAATACTAGTAAAGCTAGTTTTTTTCTTATGATGTAGTAATTTACAAATAATAATATTTTTGATAAAATTATACTAGGAGAGACTAGATATGATATTAAGAAAGCCATATGCATTTTTAATTAAACATTTTAAGATCATT
>CANRQF010000005.1 GCA_947632715.1 uncultured Bacilli bacterium
ATATAAAATAAATTATGTTCAAGTTTTCACGACTATGTGTGCCTTGAACGAAGTGAAAGGAATGTGTGGTTAAAATGGATAAAAATGACAAAAATACAATATATAATTTAGTTGTTCAATATCAACTTGGTAATTATGAAGTTATTGATTTAAACGAACTAAATGATTCAATGGCATTACCTAGAAATAATGATATAAATTCATCCTTAATGAATATTGATTCATTTACTAGTAAATATACTTTAAAAGAATTAGCAAGATTAGTTTTTGAATCAAATATGACGACAAGAGATTTTACTGAAGAAGAACTTAGAATAGTAAGTAATAATAAACATAATCATTCAGTTATGACTAAAGATGTTTTAGAGAATATTCAAGAATTTAAAAATAGTAAAGATACACTTGATATAATTACAAGAGGTGGTTTGAGAACTAAAGATATTCTTCGAGGTAAATATAATAATATAATAGATAAAAAACTTAGTGATAATGATGAATCAGAATATATCTTAAAATTAAATGCCTTCTTTGGTGGAGATTTTAAAAATGTTATTACTGCATCTGATGATAAAAAGAGCATTTTGAAAAAAGTGTTTAATAATTTATTGAAAAATAATAACCGTTTAGGAATATTTCTTATGATTAAGTGTTTACCATATGAAATGGCTAGAACATTATATTTTGTAATTAATCATGATGTTAAAATGCGTAAAATAGATTCAGTTGATAATACAAGGAATTTAAAAAAAGTAAATGACATGGCATAGTCATTTATTTTTTTTTGTAGTATAATTTAGTTATGAAAATAGATGATGGAATAGAAAAATTTTTAGAATATATTGTTAAAGAATTAAATTATTCGATGATTACCAGGGAAGATTATAGAAGTGATTTAATATTGTATAAAGAATATGTAGATAATCATAAGATTAATTATTTAAAAATTACTAAATTAGAAATAATAGAGTATTTAAAATATTTAGATAATATCAAATATTCTAATAAATCTATTTCAAGACATTTAAGTAGTTTAAGAAGTTTTTATAATTATTTAGTTGAAATTAAAATTTTAGATAATAATATTTTTAGAAGTATTAGAAATCCTAAAGTAGAAAAGAAATTACCTAATTATTTAAGTATAGTGGAAGTAGAAGAAATACTTTCTAATATAAAAGAAGATACTAATAATGATATAAGGGATAAATGTTTATTTGAATTATTATATTCAACGGGGATAAGAGTTAGTGAAGCATCTAATATGAGTATAAAAGATATTGATATAAATAATAAGAGTATTAGAGTTATTGGTAAAGGTAATAAAGAAAGAATTGTGTATTATGGTTCTTGTTTAGGGGATATTTTACATAAATATTTAAAAATAAGAGATGAATTTAACATTAATAATTTAGATTATTTATTTATTAATCAAAAAGGTGGTAAATTAAGTAGAGAATCAATTGAATATATAATTAAAAAAATAAATAAAAAATATTTAATTAAACATAAAATTAGTCCTCATACCTTAAGACATTCTTTTGCTACTCATTTACTTGATAATGGGGCTGATATAAGAAGTGTTCAGGAATTACTAGGCCATGAGTCACTTAATACGACAGAAGTATATACTCATGTTAGTAATGAAAGACTTCGTAATGTTTATTTGAAGTGCCATCCTAATAAAAAGCGTCAATAAAATGTCAAAAAAGCATGTTTTTGTAAACATGCTTTTTTAGATATGCTAAAATATTGTTTAGGAGGCTTTTTATGGCAAAAAAATATGTTTATTTATTTAGCGAAGGAAACAAAGACATGCGTGAACTCCTTGGTGGTAAAGGTGCTAACTTAGCCGAAATGACTAATTTAGGATTGCCAATTCCTCAAGGTTTTACAGTTACTACTGAAGCATGTACAGATTACTATAATAATGGTAAGGTTATTCGTGAAGAAATTATTGATGAAATCCTTGAAGCTTTGAAAAAACTTGAAGGTATGGAAGGAAAAACATTTGGTGATGAAAATGTTCCTTTACTAGTATCAGTAAGAAGTGGTGCAAGAGCTAGTATGCCAGGTATGATGGATACTATTCTTAACTTAGGTCTTAATGATAAATCAGTTGAAGGTTTTGCAAAGAGTACAAATAATCCAAGGTTTGCTTATGATTCTTATAGAAGATTTATTCAAATGTACTCAGATGTAGTTATGGAAGTTAATAAATCTTTCTTTGAAAAGATTATTGATGAATTAAAACATGAAAAAGGTATTACATATGATACAGAAATGACTACAGAAGATTTAAAAGAATTAGTTAAAAGATTCAAAAAAGTATATAGTGATCATATGAATGGGGAAGAATTCCCACAAGATGTTAAAGAACAATTAATGGGAGCAGTTAAAGCTGTATTCCGTTCATGGGATAATCCAAGAGCTATTGTATATCGAAGAATGAATGATATTCCAGGCGATTGGGGAACTGCCGTAAATATTCAAGCAATGGTATTTGGTAATATGGGTGAAACATCTGGAACAGGTGTTGCATTTACAAGAAATCCTGCTACTGGTGAAAAAGGTATTTATGGTGAATATTTAATTAATGCTCAAGGTGAAGATGTAGTTGCAGGTGTTAGAACTCCTCAACCTATAACTCAACTTGAAAAAGATTTACCTGATTGTTATAAACAATTTATGGAACTTGCTCAAAAATTAGAAGACCATTATCGTGATATGCAAGATATGGAATTTACTATTGAAAATGGTAAATTATACTTCTTACAAACAAGAAATGGTAAGAGAACTGCTCATGCTGCAATTAAAATTGCTTGTGATTTAGTTGATGAAGGCATGATTACTCCGGAAGAAGCTGTTTTAAGAATTGAAGCTAAGAGCTTAGATCAATTACTACATCCAACATTTGATAATGATGCTTTAAAGAAAGCTGAAGTTATTGGAGAAGGACTTCCTGCATCTCCAGGTGCTGCTGCTGGTAAAGTAGTATTTACTGCTGAAGATGCTAAATGCCAAGGTAAAGGTGGCAATGGTGAAAGAGTTGTATTAGTTAGACTTGAAACTACACCAGAAGATATTGAAGGTATGGTAGCAAGTCAAGGTATTCTTACTGTAAGAGGTGGAAGAACTAGTCATGCTGCTGTTGTTGCTCGTGGTATGGGAACTTGTTGTGTAGCTGGATGTGGCGCAATTAAAATAGATGAAGAAAAGAAAGAATTTGAACTTGGCGGATATACATTCCATGAAGGTGACTATATTTCTATTGATGGAAATACTGGTAAAATTTATAAAGGCGATGTAGAAACTAAAGAAGCATCAATTTCTGGTGACTTTGGTAGAATAATGGATTGGGCAGATAAATATCGTAAACTAAGAGTTAGAACTAATGCTGATAATCCAAGAGATACTAAGAAAGCTGTTGAGTTAGGTGCAGAAGGAATTGGTTTATGTCGTACTGAACACATGTTCTTTGAAGAAGAAAGAATACCTAAAATTAGAAAAATGATTTTAGCTGATACAGTAGAAGAAAGAGAAAAAGCTTTAAATGAATTAATACCATTCCAAAAAGGTGACTTTAAAGCAATGTATAAGGAATTAAAAGGTCTACCTATGACAGTACGTTATTTAGACCCACCTCTACATGAATTCTTACCTAATACTGATGAAGAAATTGAAGAATTAGCTAAAGATATGGGTGTATCTGTACAAAAGATTAAAGATAAATGTAGTGAACTTCATGAATTTAACCCAATGATGGGTCATAGAGGTTGTCGTTTAGCAGTTACTTATCCAGAAATTGCTAAGATGCAAACTCGTGCTTTAATGGAAGCTGCTATTGAAGTTAAAGAAGAAGATGGATATGATATAGTTCCTGAAATCATGATTCCATTAGTTGGTGAAGTTAAAGAGCTTAAATTTGTTAAAGATGTAGTTATTGAAACTGCTGAAGAAGTTAAGAAAGAAAAAGGTAGCGATATGGAATATCATATTGGTACTATGATTGAAATTCCAAGAGCAGCATTAACTGCAGATAAAATTGCTGAAGAAGCTGAATTCTTCTCATTTGGAACTAATGACTTAACACAAATGACATTTGGTTTCTCAAGAGATGATGCTGGTAAATTCTTAGATGCTTATTATCAAAATAAGATATATGAAATTGACCCATTTGCTAAACTTGATCAAACTGGTGTTGGGGCATTAATTAAAATGGCTGCTGAAAAAGGTAGAGCAACTCGTCCAAATATCAAACTTGGTATTTGTGGTGAACATGGTGGTGAACCAAGTAGTGTAGAATTCTGTCATAAAGTTGGTTTGAATTATGTATCTTGTTCTCCATATAGAGTACCTATTGCGAGACTTGCTGCTGCACAAGCTGCATTAAATGATAAAGAATAATAAATAGATTTATTCTATAAATTAAGACTAAGATATTAAATTATGTATCTTAGCCTTTTTATTTACTTAATAAATTGATTTAATTATGGTTCACATATGTTAAATTTTTTAGCAAATTGATAATTGTTTTCATAAAAATATTATCATATATGTTATAATATTTTCTACAAGAAGGTGATAGCATGATTAAAAATTTTACTACAAATACTTTAAGACCTATGATGAAAATTTCTGAAATGGTTCCATATTTAAAACAAAAAAATATTAAATTTGAAAAAATGACGGATGTTGAAGCAGAAAATTATTTGAGATACAACAATAATTATTATAATGTGACAGCATATAAGCATAATTTTGAAAGATATTTCATTGATGGAAAATTTGTTGATAAATTTATAGATTTAGATTTTGCCTATTTAAAAGATTTATCTATTATTGATTATAGAACTAGATTAATTTTATTTAAAATGATTATTGATATTGAACATTATTTAAAAATAAGAATTTTAAATTTAATAGAAGATATTTATAAAGAAGATGGCTATAGAATAGTTAATATGTATTTAGAAAAGGACTTTAATGATGAAAAATTTCCTAAAAAAGTACATAATGGTATATTAAAAAAAGTCGGAAGTGAATATTATCATAAAGTATTTTCCAAATATGATATTGATAAAGATACAAAATTAGAAAATATTCCAGTTTGGGAATTTCTAGAGATAATAACATTTGGTGATTTAGTTAATTTTTATGAGTTTTTTGCTAAAGAATATAAGTTGAAAAATGAAATTAAAAATGTTTTTATTTTAAGAGAAATTGTAAAATTAAGAAACGCGGTTGCTCATAATTCGTGTGTTCTATGTGATCTTGATAAAAAAGATAATAATTTCACTCCTGATTTTAAAATAGTAAATTATTTAAATAATTGTGGTATAGGAAAGAAAACAAGAGATAACAAATTAGGTAATTCAAGAATAAGGCAAATAACTTATACGCTTTATATGTTTAATAAAATTGTTACTAGTACAGGTGTTAGGCTAAATGTCACTACAGATATAAATAATTTGTTTTATAAGCGAATACTTTTACATAAAGAATACTATAATAATAATGAACTATTAAAATCAATATATGGCTATTTTGATAAGATAATAAAAAAACATTATAGTATAAATATTGAAGAAAATAGTTTGACATAATCATTATTATGTGATAATATGATTATGCAAGGAAAAAGTGTTTACACTTTTGCATGGGCACTGTCTTAATTGATGGAGCCCTATTTTTCTGCAATAAATTCTTAGTTTTATATATTTTATAGCAATCTTATTCATCCCAAATGAAAGCTACATTAAATGATAAATAATAATTAATATAAATTAGACTAGGATAGTTGTTATCTTGGTCTTTTTTTGTATTATATGCGATAAAAATTAGAGGTAATAAAAATACATATATGGTTTATTATCAAGAAGTTCTAAAGGTATATTTACTGTCCAGATAAACAATATATAATTATATTCAAGATATCAAATTTTACTCATAATATGTTAAAATATAGTCGAGGTGTAAAAATGAAAAAGTATAATGTTATTGTAATTTTTGATAAAGATATGAAAAAAATTCTAATGTGTAAGAGAACTAAATTAATATTAAAAACTTATGAAAAATATATTTAATTGCTAAGAAAAATATGGTATATTTAAAAACGAGTAGTGCCTAGGAAACTTTTGAAGCCCTAGGTCATTTTTATATATAGAATGATTAAAATAATAAAATTAGAATATAATAATTATATATCATTTACATTTTCATAAAAATATGGTATATTTTTGTTACACAGAAATGTGTTGTAAATGTTTCTCGCTTCCGGGTGGCTAGCGAGTAATAAATAATCCCGGTCGGCAATGTTTCTCGCTTCCGGGTGGCTAGCGAGTAATAAATAATCCCGGTCGAAAATGGAGAATAACTTCATCAATATGATGGAGTTTTCTTTTGCTTTATGTTATACTTTTTATGGAGTTGATGACAATGAAAATAAAAACTGGTTATTTATATCACATCAAAGATAAATATTTTGATGTCGTTAATGATGAAAATTTAATGCGAAATCATGAAAGAGGTAAAAAAAGACCTACATATTTTACAATTAAAGATAAGAATATATTATGGTTTATACCAATTAGTTCTAAAGTAGATAAATATAAAAAAATTGTAAATAAAAAGATAGATAAATATGGTTTTTGCAACACAATACTTATTGAAGAAATATTTAATGAAGATTCTGCTATTTTATTGCAAAATGCTTTTCCAACTTTAGAAAAATACATTGATCATGTACATACTATAGATGGAAAACCTGCTAGAGTTCCAGAAAAATTAGAAAAAATAATACTTAAAAATTTTAAATATTTAATGAAACTTCATAATAAAGGAATTAAAATTTTTTTAACTGATATAGATATACTAAAAGAAAAAATGTTAAATGAAACAAAGTAAAAAATATTATAGTTAGAAAAGAAGATAATATGAAAGAAAAAATAAAAACAGAATTTGATAAAAATATGAGTAAAATACTTTATTTACAATTAGCATTTGAAGATTATTGTGATCATAGTGAAAACGAACCAGAATTATATATTAAAATTAATAAAAAAACTAAACAATTGCGTGAACAAAAAAACAAATTGGATGAAGATACAAAAATTAAAATATCTTTGGATATTTTAGAACAATATGAAGAATTGTTAAAAATTGTAGGGAAAGAAAACTTTATATTTTACAAAGATGGAAGTATTGAATATAAATGGGATGATAATCAAAATATAACTGATAAATGATCCTGGTTAAAAATGGAGAATAACTTCATCAGTATGATGGAGTTTTCTTTTGCTTTATGATATACTTTTTAATGAATAGATGAAAGTAGAATACCATTGGTTATTTTCAGTAAATAATAAATAATATTTATATAAAATGCCAAAATAAAACATGTTATAATGAATATATGGTTAGAGATTAATTTTAATGAAAGGAATTATATATGGAATTAGCTAAATTTACGATGATAGATGAAGATTTTATTTGTGAGGTATGTGGCAAAAATGTTAGTAAATTAGGATATACAGCAAGAGACCATTGCCCATATTGTTTATGTTCTAAACATGTCGATATTAATCCTGGTGATAGAGCTTGTGATTGTCAAGGAATTTTAAAGCCAATTGCGATTGAGAAAGCGAAAAAGGATAACTTTAAAATAGTTTATGTTTGTAAGAAATGTGGTATGGTTAAAAGAAATGTTATGGCAAGTGATGATAATTATGATAAGATATTAGAAATAATGGCTAATCCTGTAAAAATTCCTACAAATAATGATAATTAAGAGTAGTTGGTATAAACAAAAAGGAAGTGGGGAAAATATTTATTATATATTAAAGTGAAGGAGGTAATTTATGCAAAAAGAAATAAATAACTTCTTAAATGAAATAACTGACAACTTTAGTGAATTATTTGTTGAAGCCTTTTTAATACGTTACGAATCTTTATTTAATGATAAATATTTAAAAGCAAATGTTTCTAAAGTTATAAATATGCTTAACAATAAAATAATTGATAAGTTTTCAAATATGGGATTATAATTCATTTCTTTATTTTTAACTAAAATTATGATAATATAATTTTAAGTTGAGGTGTAATATGAAATTGAATGATGAGTATAATCGTCTTTTAGTAATTCTTGTAGCATTGTCAATTATGGTATCAGCCCTTATTATGGTTAATAAAAACGATAGTAAGAAAGAAACAAACTATGAAATACCAGAAGATATACTTGATAGTTATTATTATCCAAGTAGACTTAGCATTATTATGCAAAAATATTTAACTGATGAAGAAATAACATATATAAAAGATTATAAAGTTGTTCCAGAAGAAACTCTTATAAAAATAAAAGAATGTATTAATAAAGAAAATAATAATATTAAGTTAGTACGAAAACCATAGTAAAACAACTTGTTTTTAGTTATTAGTTTTGAGATAATATTGATATGAAGACATATTTAATAGTTAGTGAAACAAATTATTATATTAATGAAAAATTAAAAGAATTACAAGGTAATATAGATAATGTAATTACTTTTAATTTAGAAGAAAATAAACTAGATGAAGTATTAGAAGAAGCTAGTTATTTTTCTATGTTTTCAGAAGAAAAATGTTTAATTGTTAAAAATGCTAACTTCTTTGGTAGTACTCTTAAAGGAGAAACTAATAAAAGTAAAGAAGATAGTGAAAAATTAATAAAATATATGGATAATCCTAATCCCCATGTTAAACTAATATTTATATATAAAGGTAAAGTAGATACTAAAAAGAAAATATATAATATTTTAAATGATAATCATAATGTTTATGCAAATAATAAATTAACTAAAACTGATATGAAAAATGAACTTAGTAAAATTGTTAGTGAGATGGGTTATAAAATAGATGATAAATCATTATGGTATATTATTAATAATTCATTAAATAATTTTGATATAGCGATTAATGAATTAAAAAAAATAATGATGTATTATAATAAAAAATGTTTAATAGAATATAATGATGTTATAAACTTAACTAGTAAAACTAGTGAAGAAAATGATTTTAAATTAGTTGACAGTATTATAAGAAGAGATTTAGAAAGTTCCCTAAAAGATTTAAATGAAACAAAGATATTTAAAGTTGAACCAAGTAATATTATTAGACTCATATATCGAGAATTTAAATTAATGCTTGCGACACTTCTTTATGAAGAAAAGAAATGTTCAGATAGTGAGATAGCTAGTAATTTAAAACTTGCACCATGGCAATTAGATAAAGTTCATAATAATTTAAGATTATATAAAAAATGGGAAATAGAAGATGAAATTAGATATATTAGTAAAATAGATTATTTATATAAAAGTGGTTTAATAAATAGAGATGTTGTATTAATAAATTATATTTTTCATATATGTTAGAATTGACAAAAAAATAATTTTTGCTAATATATTAAAAGCCAATTGGAAAGAGGGTTATATTATGATTAATGAAAGTGTTGTTAAAATACAAAAATTAGTTGATAAAACTAATAATTTAAGTAATGATATAGATAGTGAAGATTATATAACAATTAGAGATGCAATTAGAAAGATGAGTATAGTAAATGATCTATATAAAGAAAAAAGGGAAATAGATAAAGATAAATTAAGTAATAAAGAAAGAAGAAGATTAAAATTTATCAAAAAATTTTCCAAGATTAAAAAAAATTATTCAATATTTATCAAAATATCAACAATACCTTTATTAGTATTATCAATAATTTTAACTGTTGTAAATCCTATGCTATTTCCAACAATCATTTTTAGTTTGTCTTATCCATTTATTAGTAAATTAGTATATAATAATATGCTAAAAAAAGCTAAAGAAGGAGAAGAAGTTAAAAATAAAATGCTTAAATATACAGCATTAGATATGAATATGAATACTAATTTAATGCACATCCTTGAAATATTAAATCAAAAAGTATATGTTTATGTTGAGAAAGAAAATATTAAAACAGATAGTAAAAATATTATGTTTGATTATTTATGCTCTAAGAGTGAAACAGCAATTAAAGATTATCTTAATAAAGATGTAAAAAGTGTTGAATTTAATGATTACTTATTTAAAGAAGTAACTAAAAGTATTTTACAAGAAAAATTAAATAGTGGGGTTGAAGATGTCGATAAATTGTTACAAAGTTATAAATATTTTACGGAAAGTAGAAAAAGAATTAGGAAGTGAATGAAATGGCAAAAACTGTAGTAATTGGTATGTCAGGTGGTGTTGATTCAGCAGTTGCAGCTTATTTATTAAAAAAAGAAGGTTATAATGTTATTGGTTTATTTATGCGTAATTGGGATAGTACCATAAATGGTGAAGATTTTCAAAATGATGATATTATTTGTCCTCAAGAAAGAGATTATAATGACGCTAAAAAAGTATGTGAACATTTAGGAATTCCTTTACATAGAGTAGATTTTATTAAAGAATATTGGGATAATGTTTTTAAATATTTTTTAGATGAACTAGAAAAAGGAAGAACCCCAAATCCGGATTTATTATGTAATAAATATATTAAATTTGATTTATTTAAAAAAGAAGCGAAAAAATTAGGAGCAGACTATGTAGCAACGGGGCATTATGCAAGAATTGAAAAAGGTAGATTACTAAGAGCTAAAGACTTAAATAAAGATCAAACTTATTTTTTAGCCGATGTAGCTTATGGTGAATTTAAAGATGTATTATTTCCTATAGGTAATTTAACTAAACCAGAAGTAAGAGAAATAGCAAAGAGAGAGAATATTCCTGTTTTTGATAAAAAAGATTCAACTGGTATTTGTTTTATTGGTGAAAGAAATTTTCAAAAGTTTATTCATAATTTCTTAAAAGAGAATAAAGGACCAATTATTGATGTTAAAACTAAAGAGGTAATTGGTGAACATAATGGTTTAATGAATTATACAATTGGTCAAAGAAAAAATGTGGGATTATCCGGACATACAGATAGACATTTTGTCTGTGGTAAAGATGTTAAAAATAATATTTTGTATGTTACCATTGGTGATGAAGAATATTTATATAGTGATGCTTGTCTTATTAGTAATGTTAATTTTATAAGTAGTACTCATCCTACATTTTGTACAGCTAAATTCCGTTATCGGGGCGAAGATATACCCGTTACTTTAGAATACTTAGAAGATAATAAAATTATGGTTAAGTATGATAGGGCTAAATCAGTAACTCCAGGTCAAGCTTGTGTTCTATATTTAGGAGAAGAATGTCTTGGCTGTGGCTTTATTGATGAAGTATATAAAAATAATGAAAAATTATGGTACTTATAATTTTTTAAAAAATTGATTGGTATAATATATATTTAAAGAAACTACTACTAAAATATTAACTATTTCAGATATAACTAAAGAATACATACCTGTATGAAGAAGGCCACTTATAATCAAAACAACATTTTTAACGATAACACCAAGGATTGTAATTCGCATTGTTATTTTTGCTTTGTTAACCCCTTGCATAAAACTCATTAAGATATTTTCAATATAAAATAAAGGAAATATAGGGGCTAGTATTAAAATATAATTTAAACCCATTTTCGTTTGATATAAAACATTTAATATATATTTACCAAAGAAAATTAATAAAATAGAATAAGGAATACCGATTAAAAAAGCAAATTTTATCGCTTCTTTTAATCGTTTTTTTATTAAATAATAATTATGTTGTAAATAGTATTTACTCACCTCAGGAATAAGAGATGAAGATATGGCTGTAATAAAAAAAGATGGAACTGTTAATATCGTAATAGTATAAGCATTATATGCTCCATATTCACTAATAATATAATTGTTAGAAAAACCTGTCATAAAAAGAATATTTTGAATAATAATGGGTTCAAAAAAATAACCTATATTACCGATGATTCTGGATGATACAGTAGGTATAGAAATATCTAAAATATTTTTAAGCGTATATCTATCTGGTTTAAAACTACTTTTATTTACTTTAATATGTTTTGGTAAGAATAATAAATTAATAAAAATGGATACAACTTCTTCGATAAATGAAAATAAGAAAAGAGAAGCTGCAGCTAAAATTTCGCTTTTTTTAATAATTGATGGAACAAATATAAAAATTAAAATTCCTCTTATTAATTGTTCAAATATATTGGAGATAACATTGGGAACCATATTCTGTTTACCATAATAATAACCTTTTATAATACTAGATATAGATACTATAGGGAAAGTAAAACTCATTGCAATAATTAAAAGATAACATCTTGGTTCATGTAAAAGTGTATTAGCAATAAACCTAGCTGAAAATAACATGAATAAGACAACAAAAAAATTAATAGTCATTATCAGAATTGTACCTGTACTAACTATTTTTAAATTGTTGTGTTTGTTTTCGGCAACTAGTTTTGAGATTGAAGTAGGAAGAGCTAATGTGGCAATAGTTATTAATAAAGAGTAAGTAGGCATGACTAAAGAATATAAACCGATAACTTCTTCACCAACTATTCTTGTATAAATAATTCTAATAATAAAACCTAGTATTTTAGTAATAATACCACCAAGGATCAAAATTAAAGTTGATTTAAAAAATATGTTTCTATTTTTCATAAAACTCCTTTAAATACTAAATAAAATATTATATAATAATACTATGAAAGGACTTTTGAATTTATGGCTATGACGGAAGAAAAATTTATGGATGTTAATGAATTATATAAAAGAATATCACCAGCTTTAAATACAAAAGTATCGGAATTAAAAAGAATAAAAATAAATGTTTCAAAAAGAAATATTTGGGAATATTGTTTAAAAAATATTTGGTCTTTTAAAAAAGATTTGAGAATATATGAAATGGTTGATGATATATTAAATATTTCGGTAGAAGCATTAGTTTCATTTTTAAAAAATAATAATTAAATAGGTGATTCGATGAAAGATGAAAAAATAACTTTTGAGATGATTTATGATAGAATTAAAGATATTCATAAAGATTCATTAGATAAAATTGAAGAAGCATATAATTTTGCTTTAGAAGAACATAAAGGATTAAAAAGATTAAGTGGGGATGATTATATCACTCATCCTTTACATGTTACCAATATTCTAATTGATTTAAATGTTGATTCGACAACCATAATTGCAGCATTATTACATGAAGTTTTAAATAATGGTAAAACTGCAACTAAAGAGATATTAGAAGAAAAATTTGGTAGTGAAGTTGCTATTATTGTTGATAGTCTTTCCAAAATAAATAAATTAGAGTTAATGGATGAAACAGAAAATTCAGCAATCTATTTAAGAAAAGTTTTAGTAGGTTTAGCTGAAGATCCAAGAGTACTTTATATTAAACTTGCTGATAGATTACATAATATGCGTACTAATTGGGCTATAAGAGAAGAAAAACAAAAAGATAAAGCTCGTGAAACAATGACCGTTTTAGTACCAATTGCTCACCGTTTAGGTATTAATTCTATCAAAAGTGAGTTAGAAAATATTTGTCTTAAAATATTAAAACCTGATGTTTATAATGATATATTAGAAAGACTTAATAAAACAACTGCTGAACTTAACGATAACTTAGAAGAAATGAAACATGATTTATCGCATCTTTTAAGTGAAAATGATATTGAACATCAAATAAAAGGAAGAGTAAAAAGCGTTTATAGTATTTATAATAAACTATCTAATGGTAAAACATGGGATCAAATATATGATATTTTAGCACTACGTATTTTTGTTGAAAAAGAAGCAGAATGTTATACAGTTATTGGTTTAATTCATTCTAAATATCGTCCTGTTCCCAAAAGATTTAAAGATTATATAGCAAATCCGAAAGAAAATATGTATCAAAGTTTACATACAACTGTCTTTGGTAATGATGGCGAAGTATATGAAGTTCAAGTTCGTACTTATGAAATGGATGAAATTGCTGAAAAAGGTATTGCATCTCATTGGTCATATAAAGAAAAAGGTACGAAAAAAGTTCAAGCTATTATGGAACAAAAGCTGGAAATGTTTAGAAATATTATTGAAAGTAATAGTGAAGAAGAAGATAATTCTTTTGAAAGTGCAATGCACAATAATTTACTTGCTGAATTAATATATGTCTTTACGCCAAAAGGAGATGTTATTGAACTTCCTAAAGGATCTACACCAGTTGATTTTGCTTATCGTATTCATAGTGGTGTTGGTGATACAACTGTTGGGGCTATTGTTAATGATAACATTGTTCCATTATCTTATACTTTAGAAAATAATGATATTGTTAAGATAATTACTAATAATAATGCTACTCCAAATACAGATTGGTTAAATTTTGTTAAAACCGAACAAGCTAAATCAAAAATAAAATCATATTTTAGTAAAAAAGAAAGAGAAAACTTAATATTAAAGGGTAAAAATATTTTAGAAAAAGAACTAAGAAAGAGAAAATTATCTTTAAGTGAAGTATTAACTCCAGAAAATACAGATAAAGTGTTAAAAGATTTAAAATTAGATAATATAGATGAATTATATTTATCTATTGGTTCTTTAAGATATACTGCAGGTTATATTATTAATTTAACAAAAGATGATAAACATAATGTTGATGATATTTTAATTGAAAAGATTAAACCACATCGTGATAATAATATTAAAGATGATGTTATTATTGATGGTAATACCAATATTATGTACTCACTAGCTAAATGTTGTAATCCGGTTAAAGGGGACGAAATAATTGGTTTTATTACTAAAGGTGATGGTGTCACAATCCATAAGAGTAATTGCCCTAATATAAGTCAAAACAAAGAAAGATTAATTAATGTTGAATGGAATATGAACACTACTAATACATATGAAACAACATTCTCTTTACTTGTTAATAATAAAAATTTCTTAATGGATTTAATCACTACTTCAACTAAAGAAAAAATAATAATTACGGAAATTAAAAATAAAGATAGTGTTCATGGCACAATATGTACCTTAACTATTAAAGTTAAAGATAAAGATGAATTAGAACACTTTAAAAATCAATTACTTAAATTTAAAAATGTAAGGATAATGGAATAATGCGAGTAGTAGTTCAAAAAGTAAAAAAAGCAAGTGTTACTATAAATAATGAAGTATATAATAAAATAGATGAAGGTTTAGTAGTATTTTCTTGTTTTACTATGGAAGATACAATTGAAGATATTGATTATATTGTTAGAAAAATAACTAATTTAAGAATATTTGATGATGAAAATCATGTTATGAATAAAAGTGTTATTGATGTTAAAGGTAGTATTTTATCTATTAGTCAATTTACTTTATATGCTATAACTTGTAATGGTAATCGTCCTAGTTATACAAGAGCATTAAATGGAGAAGATGCTACTAAGTTATATGATATATTTAATGAAAAATTAAATAATATTGTTAACACTTATCCTGGCATTTTTGGTAGTGATATGTTAGTAAGTATTGAAAATAATGGACCAACAACGATAATTATTGATAGTAAGAATAAGAATTTATAAAGGCTAATATAGCCTTTTTAAATTCGGTAAACTATCTAAAAAACTTGCATTTTTAGAAGAAAAAGTATATTATATATAGTACTTTAAAAAGGAGTTAAATGCAATGAGTGATAGGGATTTAGAAAAGATATTTACTGAATATATTCAAACGGGTTATATTAATATTAGTAAATTGTATGCAATGGGTTTTACTAAACATAATATTGATGTGTTATTTAAAAAAGGAATTTTATTATATGTAAATGATACACTTGCTATTAATAGTAGAGTTTTACTAACTTATTGCAAAGATAATTTATTAGATAAAAATAATATTGATAATAGAATTAAATGTTATAAAGCAATACTCAAAACAGATACATTTAATAAGATTGCTCTTTTTCAATTATTTATTGAATATGTTGAATTAAAAGATTATGATAATGCTTATGAATATTTAGATAAACTTTATAGTGTTACCGAAGAACCATATTTAAATGATTGTAATTATTATTTATATTTAATGAGTAGAATTAAAAGAGTACCCAAAAAATATCAAACACTAAGAAATTATGTATGGGATATGGATGTAACTGATACAATGTATGGTGAATCTGTACCATATAGTAAAAGCTATGTAACTGCAATTAATAAAATTAGAGATTTATCATTTCGCGATAACTATACTTATGCTTTTTCTCAATATAATAATTTAACTAAAGATTCTTTTTTGTTTGGCAGAGATTATATTTCAAAAATATTGTTATATAAAGTTATAGATGTAAAAAAAGAAGAAACTAAATGTATTAATGAATTAATATGGAAAAACGAAATAAATGAAGCATTAGGATATTTACAAGAAATTGAACGTAAACATCCTCTATCTAATAAAGATTTGAGTTTAAAAAAATTAATATTATATATATATGATATGATATTAAATAATAAAATACCTAAAATTAGAACAAGAGAATACAATGGTAAAAATGTATTTACGGCCATAAATGCTGGTGATTTGGAAAAAGCATATTACATGAATTCTGAATATATAGCTAAAACTAATACTAAAGAAGATATACATCAATATTTATTAAATGTAATTAGATATATGCAAGAAGAATTACAAAGAGATTATACGATTAATTATGAAGATGAATGGTTAGAGCCAATAATTAAAAATGCTATATTATATAAATTACAATTATTAGATTTAGACATAGATAAAATAAAAATACCAAGTATTAAAAATTATGAAGAATTAAATAATTTTATTAATTTAGCTATGAATGATGAAATAAATTATTCAAGGAAGTTGATTAGAAATGAAAATTAAACATATATTAAGTATACTAAATAAAATTAATAATTATTATCCAACATTAGGAGAAAAAGAACGTTATATAATTTTAAATAGCGATGCTTTAGTATTAGAAAATTTAGATAAAGTAGATATAGAAATGTTAGATGTAGCAATTAGTTTATTATTAGAAAATCATAATAAAAAAGAATTAGTATTTTTATTAAATCTTTTTCATGAAAGAAGAAATTATCCCGATGTTATAAAAGAATTTTTAACTAATGAAATAATTAAAAATAATGGTAGTTCTTATCTTAAGAATGGTATTGAATTAATTAGTAGTGCTAATTCAGAATTTGTCGCATTAAAAGTAAAAGATATAATAGAGAATAGTAATTTAATGTATCGAGGCTTTAGTTTTGAACCAGATTCTTTAAATTATGCTAATTTTTTAGTATATACTGAGCAAAGAATTATTAGTGATTATTTCTTTTGGCCTAATATTCTAACTGATGAATATTTTATTAAAGAAAAATTAACTGATTCATTTATTGAAATTACAGATGATTATGAAAATGCAATTGATTTAAGTGAAAGTATAAATAAATTAGATATTTATTTTAGTAAAAAAGAAAACTTTCAAAAATTTTTTAATCATTTATTTAATAAATATTTTGATACACTTTCAGAAAAATTAGCTTATTTAAAATTATTATTTCGTCTTCTTTGTAAATATAATTTTGATATTAATTTAGATGATTATAATAATGGAGAAGTAGTTAAAGATAATGAAATAAATAGTTTAACTAACTTTATTAAATATTTTAATGAATTAGTTAGAAATGATAGTGTAGATGAACATCATGCTTTAGAAGAAAAATTATCTAAAGTAATTGATGATAATTTTGAATATATAAATATCTTTAGTAAAAAACAAAGAATATTAAAAAAATAAAGGTGATAACAATGAAGAAAAATAATGAAATAAATAAGATATTAAATAAAATACCTGCCTCAATGAAAAAGATTGATTTATCGATTGAAGAGATAACTGATCTAGATTCTTTAGTCGAAGAAGAATATGAAAGAAATTTTGTTTTAAATACTTTAGCATGTATACTAACTTCTAATTTAGATAGATTAAATAAATTAAATGAATTAGAAAGAAAGTATTTAGAAGAATTTATAAATTTTTATAAATTAGGAGAAGTTATATATAAAAATATTGGTTATAAAATAAATTGGACTAAAAATATATCAGAAATTAGAGATGCCTATTATTTAGAATTAGAAAGAATAACTTATTATGATTTAGATTATGATGAAATAAGAAATAATATTAAATTAATGATTAATAAAGAAGATACTTATTATAATAATTTAATTTCTGATGATTTTAAAAAATATTTAAAGAGAGTAACGGGAAAAGAATTGTTAGATTCTTTCCCTAAAAAAATGTATTATAATATTGAACAAAGTTTAAAAGAGTATGGATATTCTGTAAATATACAAAGAATAATTGAGGAAAAGAAATCATTTGCTTTATTATTAATATATTTTAGATATCCATTAAGTACGATAATGAAACTTACTGATTTAGATATGGATACGCTTAGAGATTTAAAAATATTCAGTATGTTTATGCAAAATGATGTTATAGATAGTAAAAATTTAATAAGAAAAAAGAGATAGTTATATTGACTAACTAAATAAAAAGTAATAAAATATTAATATATTTTCTATGGAAAGAGAAGTACTTATTATTAAATGGTTGAAAGCGAAGACGGATGGTGGAAAAGTCGAACATTAATAATTATAGGAAGACACTTTCGGAATTAGAAACGCATAAGCGATAAAAATTAAAGACCTAAGTAAGGTGGTACCGTGAGAATAATCGCCCTTATATCTAGGTCTTTTTATTTTAGAAAGAAGGAATAAAAATGATAGCAAAACAAAAGGGAACAGTAGATATTACAGGAAGTGATGCCATACTTTGGGAGTATGTAAATTCAGTTGTGACTACTATGTGTAGTGCTTATAATTATGAGTTTATTAGAACTCCAATATTTGAAGCAAGTGAGTTATTTCATCGAAGTGTTGGTGAATCATCTGATATAGTTAAAAAAGAAACTTATGATTTTCAAGATAAAGGTGGTAGAAATATTACTTTAAGACCAGAGGGAACTGCTGGTGTTGTTCGTAGTTATATTGAAAATAAATTATATGCATCACCAGATTTAAAGAAATATTATTATAATGGTACAATGTATCGTTATGAAAGACCACAAAAAGGAAGACTTAGAGAATTTACCCAATTTGGTGTCGAAGTTTTAGGTGGTAATGATCCAATTATTGATGCTGAAGTTATAAGTTTACAATATCGTATTTTAGAAGCATTACATATTGGTAATTTACAAGTAAATATTAATTCTTTAGGAGATAATGAATCTAGAGATAATTATAAAAATGCTTTAGTTAAGTATTTAGAACCACATATCGATGATTTATGTGAAGATTGCAGGGAAAGATTTAAAACTAATCCTTTAAGAATACTAGATTGTAAAGTAGATAAAGACAGTGATATTTTAAAAAATGCTCCAAAAACAATTGATTATTTAAATAAAGAAAGTAAAGAAAGATTTGATACTGTTTTAAAATATTTGGGCTTACTTGATATTGATTATGAAGTAAATCCTAATATTGTAAGAGGCCTTGATTATTATGATCATACTGTTTTTGAAATAGTATCTTTAGATAATGAAGAAACAAAAGCCAATGTTTTAGGGGGTGGAGGCCGTTATAACAAACTTATTAAAGAATTAGATGGTCCTGAATCTTATGGTATTGGTTTTGCTTGTGGTATGGATAGAGTAGTTGATACTCTAAAAGAAATAGAATTATATAAGGATGTTAAAAAAGATATTGATTGTTATGTAATGTATGTATCTGAAGAAGAAAAATTATATGCTTTAGATATTACTCAAAATTTAAGATTAAATGGAGTAGTTACAGAAACTAATAATTTAAATAAAGCATTAAAGGGTCAATTTAAAGAAGCAGATAGACTTAATGCTAAATATTTAATTATTTTAAATAATGAAGATTTACAAAAAGGTTTAGTTAATGTTAAAGATAATAGAACTAAAGAAGAAGAAAAAGTAGATATTGGTGAATTAACTGAATATATTATTGGTAATTTATAGGAGTAAGTTATGAAAAGAATATTAATAAATGAATTAAAAGAAAATGAAATAAGTAAAATTAGTGGTTGGGCTACTACTATTAGAGATACTAAATATATGATATTTATTATTCTAAAAGATCGTAGTGGTTTTATCCAAGTATCAATTGATAAAAATAATAATGCCGAAATAGTTAAGAAATTAGAGGGAATTCTTGCGAATAGTATTTTATCTTTTACAGGTAAAATGGTTAAAAGTGAATATGTTAAACAAGGTGGTAAAGAATTTTTACCTGATGATGTCGTAGTACTTAGTAGTGCTGAAAGTTTACCTATTGATGATACTGCTAATATTGATACAAGAATGGATTATCGTTGGATTGATTTAAGAGGTGAAAAAAATAATTTAATGTTATTATGCCAAGCAGCTTTAGTTGATGGTATGCGTTCTTATTTATTAAGTGAAAAATTTACGGAAATTCATACTCCTAAACTTATTGGAGCAGCATCTGAATCTGGTTCTTCCGTTTTTGAAGTTAAATATTTTGATCGTACGGCATACTTAGCTCAAAGTCCACAATTTTATAAACAAATGGCAATGGCTAGTGGTTTAGAAAGAATATTTGAAATAGCACCAGCTTTTAGAGCCGAAAATTCTAATACTAATCGTCATACAACAGAATTTACATCTTTCGATGTTGAGATGGCTTATATTGATTCTTATGAAGATGTTATGGATTTAGAAGAAGATTTATTAATCGCTGGACTATCTAATGTTAAAAATTTATATGGTGATAAAATTAAAGAATTATTTAATGTTGATGTTACAGTACCTACTAAACCATTTCCAAGAATTAAATTAGAAGATTTATACCAAGAGTTACATAAAAGATATAATTATGAAATACCAGAATTTGATGTTGGTGATATGAATGCTGAAGCTGAAAATTTAACAGGTAAGTTTGCTAAAGAAGTATATGGTCATGAATTTATTTTTGTAACAGATTTTGCGAAAACAAAAAGAGCATTTTACCATATGAGAAAAGACGATGTACCTCAAGGTTACGATTTAATTTGGAAGGGTACCGAAATTACAACTGGTGCTCAAAGAGAACATCGCTTTGAAGTATTAAGAAAACAAGCCGATGAAAAAGGATTAGGTAAAGATGTAGAATTTTATATGGAATTCTTTAAGTATGGTTGTCCTCCTCATGGTGGTTTTGCTATTGGGGTAGATAGACTTAATATGTTATTATTAGAGCTACCTTCATTAAAAGAAGAAATGTTCATATTTAGGGGTCCTAATAGATTAAACCCATAATATAAAGAAAGGAAAATTACAATGGATTTAAAAGATTTATTAAAAGATAAAGATAAATATTTAGATAAAGAAGTATCTATATGTGGTTGGATTAGAAATCATCGTGATCAAAAGACATTTGGTTTTATTGATTTTTCTGATGGTACATGTCAAACACATTTACAAGTTGTATATGATGAAAAATTAAGTAATTTTGAAGAAGTTAAAAAATTACTTGTTGGTTGTGCTATTAAAGTTACTGGTAAAATTATTAAATCAAAAGGTAATCAAGATATTGAAATGCAAGCAGAAAGTATTGAATTACTTGGTAATTGTCCTGAAGATTATCCAATTCAACCAAAAAGACATACTAGGGAATTTTTAAGAGAGCAAGCTTATTTAAGACCTAGAACTAATTTATTTCAAGCTGTTTTTAGAGTAAGAAGTATTGCTGCTTATGCCATTCATAAGTATTTTCAAGAAAATGGTTATGTTTATTTTCATGCTCCTTTAATTACATCAAGTGATTGTGAAGGTGCTGGGGAAATGTTCCAAGTAACAACGATTCCTTTAGATAAAATAAAAGGTGATGTTGATTATTCTAAAGATTTCTTTGGTAAAATGACAAATCTTACGGTAAGTGGTCAACTTGAAGCTGAAACATTTGCTCTAAGTTATAAAAAGACATATACATTTGGTCCAACTTTTAGAGCCGAAAATTCTAATACCAAAACACATGCATCTGAATTTTGGATGATTGAACCAGAAATTGCTTTCTGTGATTTAGAAGGTGATATGGATATAATGGAGAGTATGCTAAAATATGTAGTTAAATATGTTTTAGATAATGCCAAAGAAGAAATGGAATTCTTTGATAAATTTGTTGAAAATGGATTAATTGATAAATTAAATAAATTATTAAATAGCCATTTTACAAGAATTGATCATAAAGATGTTATTAAAATATTAAAAGAAGCTCCCGTTAAATGGGAATTTGAACCAGAATATGGGGAAGATATTGCGAAAGAACATGAAAAATATATTACTGAATATTTTAATGGTCCTGTATTTATTAAAAATTGGCCAAAAGATATTAAAGCCTTCTATATGAAACTTAACCCTGATAATGAAACAGTAGCGGCAGTTGATTTAGAAGTACCTGGTGCTGGTGAACTTATGGGTGGTAGTCAAAGAGAAGAAGATTATGATAAATTAGTAAGTAGAATGCAAGAACTTGGTATGAGTAGGGAAGGCCTTGAATGGTATTTAAATCTTCGCCGTTATGGTGGTTGTGTTCATTCCGGTTTTGGTATGGGCTTTGAAAGATTACTTATTTATCTTACTGGTGTTGATAATATTAGAGATGTTATTCCTTATCCAAGATGTCCAAAAACATGTGATTATTAAGAGGTATTTATGAGTAAATTTACAAAAGAAATGGTCGATTCATATGCTGATAAATTACTTATTGGATTAACAGAAGAAGAAAATAAATTAGTTTTGGATGAATTTGATATTATTGATAAAAATATGGAATTAATAACAAAAATACCTAATATAAGTGAAGTTACACCAATGACACATACATTAGATGATTTTACTTATGAACTTAGAGAAGATGAATATGAAGAAAGTATTAATATTGATGATGCCCTAGCTAACGCAGATTCTACGGAAGGAAGACAAATAAAAGTACCTAATGTTGTTGAGGTGAGTAAAAAATGATGGATAAAAGTATTAAAGAGTTACATGAACTTTTGATAAATAATAAAGTAAGTAGTGATGATTTAGTTAAAGAAGCTTTAGCTAAATCTCACACTTTACAAGAAAAATGCAATGCTTTTGTTACAATTTTGGATGATGCTAAAGGGGTATCTGTAAATGATAATCTACTTTCTGGTATTCCTTATGGTATAAAAGATAATTATTCTACCAAAGGAATACTTACAACAGGTTCATCAAATACTTTAAAAGATTATGTTCCGTTTTTTACGGCAACTGCAGTTAAAAATTTAGAAAAATGTGGAGCAGTACCGGTTAATAAAACCGCTTTAGATGAATTTGGTATGGGTGGAACTGGTACAACCTGTCATACGGGTAATGTATTAAATCCATGGAATCCAAAAAGAATGTGTGGAGGTTCATCTGCCGGTAGTGCTTGTGCAGTAAGTGCAGGTGTTTATCCATATGCTTTAGGTAGTGATACAGGTGACTCTATTCGTAAACCTGCTGCCTATTGTGGTATTGTTGGCTATAAACCTACTTATGGTATGATTTCAAGATATGGTTTATTTCCTTTTGCCTCTTCTTTAGACCATTGTGGTGTTTTAACAAGATCGGTTGAAGATGCAGCCATTGTCGTAGATGCCATGAAAGGAAAAGATAAAAAAGATTTAACTAGTTTTGATTCTAGTAATATTTATCTATTAAATAGTTTAGATGGTAAAGTTAAAGGTAAGAAATTATTTTATATAAAAGAAATAGTTGATTTTGCTAATTATCCAAATATTGATGATACTTTAAAGAAACACTTAGATAATTATTTTAAAACTTTAGATAATTTAAAATCTCTAGGAGTTACTATTGACTCAGTAAGTATTGATAAAACCCTTCTTCAAGCAATTCCATCTGTTTATGTTTGTTTAAGTTGTGCTGAAGCCACAAGTAATATGTCTAATTTAACTGGTATTATCTTTGGGCCAAGGGGTAAAGGTGATAATGTCATGGAAATGATTAAAGATCATCGTACTAAAGGATTTTCACCACTTATTAAAAGAAGATTTGTTATTGGTTCATATATCTTACAAAAAGAAAATCAAGAAAAATATTTTGTTAATGCTCAAAGAGTTAGAAGATTAATCGTGGATAAAATGAAAGAATTATTTAAAGAATATGATGGCCTTATTTTACCTGTTGGTACTGGTCCTGCTCCCTATATTGATGGTAGTGTAGACCATGTTAATAATAGTGATACAAGTATTTTAGAAGAACATTTACAAATTGGTAATTTTGGTGGTTTCCCATCTATTACTATACCTAATGGTTTTATTAATAATCTACCTGTAGGTATCAATATTACTGGTAATTGTTATGATGATGTCAATATTTTAAATATTGCTTATGCCTTAGAGGGAACAATGAATTATAAAGGTCAAATAGCAAAGGAGGGTACTAATGAGTAAATATAAAGCAGTTATTGGGTTAGAAATGCACTGCGAATTAAAAAGTAATTCAAAAGTATTCTCACCAGCTAAAAATGGTTATAGTGAAATACCTAACTTTAATATTTCCGAAATAGATATGGCTTTTCCGGGTATCTTACCATCAGTTAATAAAGAATCAGTAAGAAGTGCTATTATGGCTTCCTTAGTTTTAAATTGCAAGGTTCCCGAATATATGTACTTTGATCGTAAAAATTATTATTATCCTGATTTACCTAAAGGTTATCAAATTACCCAAATGCATGATCCAGTTGGTACAAATGGTAAAATTTTAATTGATATGGATGGATATACTAAAGAAGTTTTAATTCATGATATTCACTTAGAAGAAGATAGTGCTAGTTTAGACCATTATATTGATGCATCTCTAATTGATTACAATAGAGCAGGTGTTCCCCTTTTAGAACTTGTTACAGAACCATGTTTTAATAATGCTGAAGAAGCTGTAGCATTCCTAGAATATATGCGTCTTGTTTATAAATACTTAGGTATTAGCGATGCTGATACAAAAATGGGCCAAATTAGATGTGATGTTAATGTTTCTATTATGGATTATGATGCTAAAGAACTTGGTACCAAAGTTGAAATTAAAAATGTTAACTCGTTTCAAAATGTTAAAGATGCCATTAATTATGAAATAAAAAGACAATCAGAATTAAAGGATGCAGGCCGTTATAGTGAGGTTGAACAAGAGACAAGAAGATTTGATGAAGAAACTTTAACTACTGTAAGAATGCGTAGTAAAGTTGATGCCATTGATTATAAATATTTTGTTGAACCAAATATTCCTAAATATAAAATAACTAAAGAATGGATTGAAGAAATAAAAAAGAGTATTCCAATGTTACCTAGAGAAAGAAAGCAAAAATATATAAATGAGTATGGTTTATCAGAATATGATACTAATATAATAATTAAAAATAAAGAATATGCTGATTATTTTGAAGAATGCTTAAATCTTGGCATGGATGCTAAAACTAGTGCCAATTATTTAATTGTTAATATTATTGCTTATTTAAATAAATTTAATATGGAATTAAAAGATTTCTTTCTAAAGCCAAAGTATTTAAAAGAAATAATTGATGAACTTATAAAGGGTAATATTTCATCTAAACAAGCAAAAGAAATATTTAATAAAGCTTTAGATGAAAATAAAGAACCAAAAGAATTTATAAGTAAAGAGAATAGTCAAATATCAGATGTAAGTGAACTTAATAATATTATTGATACTATTTTAAATAATAACCAATCGCAAATTGAATTATATAAGAATGGAAGAAGTAATATATTTGATTATTTTGTCGGTCAAGTAATGAAAGAAACAAGAGGTAAAGCTAATCCAACGATAGTAAAAGAGATATTAAATGACAAATTAAAGTAGTGTTATACTACTTTTTTAGTGGTCTAATTACCTTAATTATGATATATTATAGATATGGTGATTTTATGTTACTATTGATAATTTTAATATTAATTTGTTTATATATAATCTTTATCATTTTTAAATCGTATAAAGAAAATGAATTTAATATGTTTTGGTTTAACTTTGGTAAATATAGTTTAGGTTGGTTATTTAAATTTTATTATCCTTTCAAAGTTATTAATAAAGTAGATGTGCCTGATGGTCCCATCATTGTCTGTGGTAACCATATTCATTTAATGGACCAATTTCTACCTATTTTAAATATTAATAGACCAATTCACTATTTAGCAAAAATTGAATATTTTAATAATAAGAAAACAAGATGGTTTTTTAAAGGGACGGGATGTATTCCGGTAAATAGAGAAATTCATGATCAAAATGCTAAAGATAAAGCAATGGAAGTATTAAATAAAGGTCTTGCTTTAGGCATATTTCCGGAAGGAACAAGAAATCGAAGCAATAAACCATTATTACCATTTAAATATGGTGCAGTATCAATGGCTATTAAAAGTAACGCAACAATTATTCCTTTTGCAATTAAAGGTGAATATAAATTTAGAAGTAAAAATTTAAAAATTATTTTTGGTAAACCTTATAAAGTTGAAACAGACGATATTCCTAAAGAAACAGCTAAATTAGAAAAAATAATTCTTAAATTATTAAAAGAAAATTGAGGTGTGTTATGTTAGTAAAAGATGTTTTTGTTAATTATGAATATCATAAGAATAAAAAAGATATAACAATTGTCTTTTTACATGGCTGGGGTCAAAATATAGAGATGATGAGGCCTCTTGCAGAATTCTACGATAAATATTTTAATACCCTTATTGTCGATTTACCTGGTTTTGGTAAAAGTGAGGAACCGAAAGATGCATTTAGTACTCTTGATTATGTAGAGTTTATTCATGAATTACTTATGAAACTAGAAATTAATAAAGTAATATTAGTTGGTCATTCTTTTGGAGGACGCATTTCTTTATTGTATGCAAGTATGTATCCTGTATATAAATTAATATGTCTTGCTAGTCCATATTGTCCAGAAAGTACAAAAATAACATTTAAAACTAAGGTATATAAAAAGATTAAAAAAATAAAATGTTTAAGATTCTTAAGTGATTATATGCGTAAAAAGAATGGTTCCACTGATTATAATAATGCTAGTGAAATAATGAAAGGGGTACTTGTTAAAGCCGTAAATACTAATTTAGAAGAAGATGTCAAAAATATTAAGTGCCCAACTTTATTGGTGTGGGGTGATTTAGATACGGCCGTGCCAATTAAAAGAGCATATGAACTTAAGAATTTAATAAAAGATGCTGGGGTAGTTGTCTTTAATGGTGCAACTCATTATGCCTACTTAGAAAGAATTAATGAACTCGTAGTAGTCTTAGATAATTTCTTGGAGGTAGATAGAAAATGATTATATTAGTATATATATTTGTAATTCCTTATCTATTGATCTTAACTAAACATAATTTACATATCTTCCAACAAAATTTTTATAATGAAAATAATCGTTATTTAAAATGGGGTATTAAAAATATAAAAGAAGTTTTAAATATTTTTGATATCTTATTACTTATCTTAAATATTATAAATATCTATATTAAAAATAAATATTTAATGCTTATTAATATTTTATATTTAGTATTATATATTTATAAATATAATAATTTAAAAAAAGAACAAGTTAAAATACCACTTAAGATAACAAGTAGAATTAAAAGATTATTAGTTACTATTTCTATAATCTACTTGTTACCATTTATCTTTATCTATTTTAATTTATATAATTCATATTTAATTAATTTATTAATAACTATTAATTTCTTAGTAATATATATAGCTAATATTATTAATAAACCAATTGAAAAATATGTATTTCATTATTATAAAAGTAAAGCCATGAAAAAACTTAAGAATATGCCTAATTTAGAAGTTATTGGTATTACAGGTAGTTATGGTAAAACTAGTAGTAAAAATATTTTAAATGATATATTAAGTGTTAAATATAATACTCTTGCTAGTCCTAAAAATTATAATACACAATATGGTCTTATTATGACTATTAATAATTATTTAGATAAATATAATGATTATTTTATTGCGGAAATGGGAGCTTTTAAAAGAGGAAGAATCAAATTATTATGTGATTTAGTTAAACCTAAATATGGTATTTTAACAATTATTGGGGAAGCTCACTTAGAAACATTTAAAAGTAAAGAAAATATTCAAAAAGGTAAATTTGAATTAATTGAAAGTTTACCTAGTGATGGACTAGCTATTTTAAATAGAGATGATCCATATCAAGTAAGTTATAAGTTAAAAAATAATTGTGAAGTTAAATGGATAGGTATTGATAATAAAGATGCTGATATTTATGCCAGTGATATTAAGATGACTAAAGATGGCATGGAATTTCTTGTTCATTTTGAAGATAAAAGAAGAGTATTATTTAAAACTAAATTATTAGGTAAACCAAATATTTATAATATTTTAGCAGGTATAGCTTTTGGTGAATATGCCCATATGAGTGATTCTGAGTTACAAAGAGGAGTATCTTTAATAAAACCAATTGAACATCGTTTAGAAATCAAAAAATTAAGTAATTATACAATTATTGATGATGCTTATAATTCTAATCCTGTTGGTTCTAGTATGGCTTTGGATGTTTTGAAGATGATGCCTGGCGAAAAAATAATTGTGACACCTGGTATGATTGAACTTGGCGATAATGAATATAGACAAAACTATGAATTTGGTAGTAAAATTAGTGAGGTAGCTGATTTAGTTATTTTAGTTGGTAAAAAACAAACTAAACCAATACTAGATGGTTTAAAAGATAAAGGGTATGATAATAATAAAATTAAAATTATTAATGATGTGAAAGAAGCATTTACGATAGTAGATAATTTAAAAATTAAAAAAGATGCATATATTTTATTAGAAAATGATTTACCTGATATCTTTAATGAGAGGAAGTAAAATAATGAAATTAAAAGTTGGTGTTATTTTTGGTGGCCAAAGTGTAGAACATGAAATAAGTGTTATTTCAGCTTTACAAGCAATAGATAATATTAATAAAGATACTTATGATATTGTACCTATCTATATATCTAAAAATAAAGATTGGTATACAGGAGATATATTACTTAATATCGAAAATTATAAAGATTTAGATGAACTTATTAAAAAATGTAAAAGAGTAGTACTCCAAAAAATGGATGATGAATTTTGTTTAGTTCATTATCGTAAATTATTTTCCCAAGTTATAACTAATGTTGATGTAGTAATACCTATTGTTCATGGTCAAAATGTGGAAGATGGTACTTTACAAGGTTATTTAGAAACTGTTGGTATTCCTTATGCATCAAGTAAAGTTTTAGGTTCAAGTTTAGGTCAAGATAAAGTTGTTATGAAACAAATCTTTAAATCTTGTGATATTCCTATTGTTCCTTATTTATGGTTTTATGATAATGAATATTTAGAAGATACTGATAAATATTTAAAAGAAATAGATAAACTTGGTTATCCAGTAGTTGTTAAACCTGCATCTTTGGGTAGTAGTATCGGTATTAAATTTGTAGCAAGTAAAGATGAGATTGAAGATGCCATAAACGATGCCATTAGTTATGATAATAAGATTATTATTGAAAAGGGTATAGATAACTTAATTGAAGTTAATTGTAGTGTTTTAGGTACTTATGATAATATTACTACTAGTTCTTTAGAGCAAGTTTTAAGCGCTCATGATATCTTAACTTTTAAAGATAAATATATAGGAAATGGTAAGACTAAGGGTCATAGTAAAGGTATGGCATCAACTAGTCGTATTATTCCTGCTAGTATTAGTAAAGAATTAACGAGTAAAATAAAAGAAACTTCTAAGAATGTATTTAGAGTACTTAACTTAAGTGGAGTAGTAAGAATCGATTATTTAATAAATGGTAAAACAAATGAATACTATGTTAATGAACCAAATACTATTCCTGGATCTCTTGCTTTTTATCTTTGGGAAGCCGATGGTAAAAAATATAGTGAATTACTTGATGATTTAATTAAAATAGCTATCAAAGAATATAAAATGAAAAGTAAAAAAGTTACTAAGTTTGATACTAATGTTTTAAAAGATTATAAAAAGGGTGGTATAAAAAAATAAAATGCGATTAGATTTCTCGCATTTTTTCTTTGTCTTTATATGGATTTTTCTTATCAATTTTATCTACAAATAAGATACCATTTAAGTGATCCATTTCATGTTGGAAGGCTACTGATAAATCTTCTCTTACTCTTATTTCACAAGTATTACCATCTATATCTTGGTAAGATATTCTCATTCTTGCATATCTTGGCACAATGCCATCTACCTCTCTATTAACACTTAAACAACCTTCACCTTCACCAACATATATTAATTCTTCACTATGACTAATCATTTTTGGATTGATAATAACATAATTTTCAAATTTTTCTTCATCAATTTCTTCAACTATAACAAAAATATTTTTTGGTATTCCTAGTTGAATAAAAGCAAGTCCCATACCAGGTCTTAAATTATATTCTTCTGAATACTTTTCAATTTGACTCATCGTTAGATAAGTAATTGCATCTTGAATTAATTTTTTATCATCTTCACTCAAAGGAAATTTAACTGGCTTACTTTTTGTTCTTAAAACTTTATGAAATTCATCTAAAATATTAATCTTTGGTAACTCCATAGTCTCTTTTTCCTTTCATTCTTCTTTTTATCATTATTTTATCTATTTCATTCATTCTTGTATTATAAGCATTATAATCTTCATCCGTAATATTTCCTTCTTTTATTATATCTAAATAATTATTATATTCATTTTCTAATTTTTCATAATCTATATCATTCATATATACTTCTTGTTCATATCTTTTAATAAACATCCCCATATCTAATACTTGACGATAGTTTATTGTTATTTTATTAGTTTTAAAATTCTTACGATATATATATCTATTTAAAAAATTATCTATATATTTATTAACTTCTTCTAAAGGATTATTAGTAGCAATTAAACTTTGATAATGAAATTTTATATATGCTAATTCTTCATTAAAAGCATTAATATTTATTAAATAATTATAATATTTATCTAAAAAGCATTTTAAAAAATCAGTATTATTTTGATTTATAATAAAGTAATTTTTAATAAACCCAATATTTAAATAATCTAAGTCATTTTTATAAACTATATCATAATTTAATAATTCTTTTTTACCCTTTTTTTCTGCCATAATACCTAATTTATAATTAATGTATTCTTTGTTAAGTAAATTGTTATCAATTAAGTATAATTTTAATTCTTCTTCGTTATTAAATTTTGAGGTAAAGTTTACTATCGCATTTAAAGTCGTTTTTTTAGTAGGATGATGCATAAATTTAATTCTTCCAAACTTATTATCAATACCACTATAAAAAATTAAATCATAATTCATAATAAAACCTCTTTTATGTGTATAGATTTTATCATATTTACTATATTTTGTCAAATTAACGTAAAATTATGACAACAATTAAACTATAAATAGATATTGATTTTAAAATAGTGGTATTATATAATTATATTAGATAGAGAGTGTGAAGTAATGAAAAGAAAAGATATATTAATAATAATTTCTATAGTTTTTGTAATTTGCCTTGTTGGGGTTATTACATTTACAACTAAATCACTTAACCAAGAGTATCCTAAAGGGGATATTGAAAAGGGAGAAGTAATTAACCCATCGAAGTTTTCAATATACATTGAAGATGAAAATGGTAATTGGGTTAAGTATAATATTGGTAATGGCGCATGGCCTGGAGAAGAATATGAATATGACCATGCTGCTTGTGTAGACAAAGATGGTAATCCAACTGATTATCAACCAAAAATTGAAAGAAAAGAAGATGGTAAAGTTTATGTAGAAAGTAATTCTTCAGTTAAATGTGATTTATATTTTAGAAGAGCTACATCAGAACCTGGACCTGGAACTACAGACCCAGAACCAGAACCTCCTGTAGAACAAGAATTACCAACATGTTCATTAGATATAATAGTTGCTACTGGTAGTAAAATAGTAAAAATTACTCCTAAAAATGCTGATCAATTTGGTATTATAAGTTGGCCTAGGTCAGATGAATCTGGTTTTCAAATACCTAAAGATTCTGTAAAATATGATGGTAATGAAACTATTAAATATCAAGATGAAGTATCTTTCTATGGCCTTGTTAAAAATGCTGCAGGCGAAAATTATTGCCGAATGGATGTTGTTCCAACACCACCTGAACATGACCCTGGTACATGTAATCCTATATATGGTGATGGTGATAAGTCTGACATAAGTTGTTCATACCAAAAGGTTAAAGTAAAATCGTGTGGTAATGGTATGTCGTTTACTAATGCATATCGTTTTAATTGCCTAGATCCAATTGATTCAAAAATTTATTATGATAAATGTCCAACTGGTGAAAAAATCTTCCCAGTAGCTCAAACTGTTTATACTGGTGAAATTTTCGAACAATGTCAATGCGGTCCTGATACAACAAAACCAATCTCTGGATATACATGCTCATATTCAGGAAAAAAATATAAAATAGATGACTATGAAAACGCTCAACAAGAATGTAGTAAAGATTGTAGTGGTGAACCAGTATGTGAAGACGGATATTCTAAAGAAAATTATGCTGGTGAATATTTGTGCGTTAGAAGATTAAATTTCCATTAATAGTTAAAAATGATATATCCTCTTTTGTATAAATAAATAGATACTTTTAAAAAACACTAAATTATGGTATTATTAATTTGGTGTTTTTTTATGCAAAATAAAAATATTAGAAATTTTTGTATTATTGCTCATATTGATCATGGGAAAAGTACACTTGCTGATCGTATATTAGAAATTACGGGTGCTGTATCTAAAAGAGAGATGAAAGATCAACTTTTAGATAGTATGGATATTGAAAGAGAAAGAGGAATAACTATAAAATTAAATACAGTTAAATTAAATTATACTTATAATAATAAAGAGTATATTTTAAATTTAATTGATACTCCCGGACATGTTGATTTTTCTTATGAAGTGAGTCGTAGTTTAGCTGCTTGTGAAGGTGCTATTTTAGTTGTTGATGCTGCTCAAGGAATTGAGGCTCAAACACTTGCTAATTTATATTTAGCAATGGAACAAAATTTAACAATTATTCCCGTTATTAATAAAATAGATTTACCTAATGCCGATATTCCTAAAGTAAAAAGAGAATTAATTAATGTTTTAGGATTTAAAGATGAAGATATTCTTTTATGCAGTGGTAAAACTGGTGCTGGAGTAAAAGAATTATTAGATAGAGTTGTGGAAGTAATACCGGCACCAATTATAAATGAAGATAAAGAAACTAGAGCATTAATATATGATTCTTATTTTGATAGTTATAAAGGTGTTGTATTATTAATTAAAGTAGTTGATGGTACAATCAAAATAAAAGATAAAATCAAAATGCTTGCCACTAACAAAGTTTTTGAAGTAACAGAACTAGGTGTTAAAACACCGAAAGAAGAAAACCTAGATTCTCTAAAAAGTGGCGAAGTTGGCTTTTTATCTGGGGCTATTAAAGATATTTCTAGTGTTCATGTTGGTGATACGATTACTGTTTTAGGAAAAGAAGCTACTGAACCTCTTGCTGGATATCACAAAATGAAACCTATGGTCTATTCTGGAATCTATCCTGTTGAAGCAAATAAATATGAAATGTTAAAAGATGCTTTGGAGAAATTAAAATTAAATGATGCATCTCTTACTTTTGAACCAGTTACAAGTGAAGCCTTAGGTTTTGGTTTTCATACTGGCTTTTTAGGTCTTTTACATAGTGAAATTATAACAACAAGATTAGAAAGAGAATTTAATTTAGATATTGTTGTTACAAGTCCTACTGTTTTATATGAAACTTATATGACAGATGGTAGTATGGTATTAGTTGATAACCCAAGTAAAATGCCTCCAAGAGAAAAGATTAGTATGATAAAAGAACCATATATTTATACCAATATTATTGCTCCATCTAATTGTGTTGGTAGTATAATGGAACTTTGTCAAAATAAAAGAGGAATATATAAAAATATTGATTATATTAATGATACAAGAGTTAATATTCATTATGAATTACCTCTAGCAGAAGTTGTTTATGATTTTTATGATAAACTTAAAAGTCGAACTAGTGGTTATGCTTCATTTGATTATGAACTTATTGGTTATAAAGAAAGTAATTTAGTTAAGATGGATATTTTACTTAATGGGGATAAAGTTGATGCTTTATCGATGATTGTTCATAAAGATTTTGCTTATGAAAAAGGAAGAAGTATTACGAAAAAATTGAGAGAAACAATTCCAAGACAAATGTTTCAAGTTAGTATTCAAGCTAGTATTGGTTCTAAGATAATAGCAAGAGAAGATATAAGTGCAATGCGAAAAAATGTCCTTGCTAAGTGCTATGGTGGCGATATTACCAGAAAGAAAAAATTACTAGAAGCCCAAAAAGAAGGTAAAAAGAGAATGAAAATGATTGGTAAAGTAGAAGTACCAAGTGATGTTTTCTTAAAGATATTAGAAAGTGATGATGAATAATGGATTTTCAAATGAATGATTTATATTTTGCAAATATAAGAAGAGTAGTATATTGTATATTAAATAAAAATGTTGCTGATACAAAAATAATGAAATTAACGGGATTAACTTATCGAGAAGTTTTAAAAATATTAAATGATAAAAAAGGTTTTGAATTAGCTTTTAGAGATAATGGTCAAACATATGAATTGATTCAAAAAATAAGATATAATAATTCGTTAAAATTTTTAGATGAAACAAATGAGAATAGTATAAATAATCTTTTAGGACATCATTTTCATTATTTAGCCAAAAGTGATAAAGATAAAATTATTTTCTTAATATCACTTGCGTTAACTTATCGTTTAAATCTTGAAGCTTTAACCCTTTTAACTAATGAAAATGAGCAAAAGTTATATTTAAAAATAGCAGCTTATACAAGTGATAAGCCTTTACTTACTAGTGCTATTAAATATTTATTTGAATATGAAGATATAGATATTCAAAAGAATTTAATGGAAGCTGTATTATATTTAAATAATTTAGAGAAAGCATATCGTTTACAAGATGTCGATCTATATAAAGAATTATTATTTTTCGTCGGAGATACAGGTATAAAAGAATTAAAAGAAAAACGTCAAAATAAAGAGGATGAATTAATGACGCCATCTGAATATGAAATGTTATTAAATTATCAAATGAAATATGGTTTAACTACTGAGTATATTTGTCATAGTTTTAATGTAAAAAGAAAAAATTATAATAGTTTTCTTAATGTTCATTTTGACTTTCATCCTGAAGTAAAAAAACATTATAAAGATATGATTGCAGTAGTTAGTTATGGTACGACAAGGAGTATATAATGATAAGTGTATATATCCATATACCTTTTTGTAAATCAATATGTACTTATTGTGACTTTTGTAAAGTCTTATACAATAAAGAATGGGCTGTAGCATATTTAAAACAATTAAAAAATGAAATTAATGACCGTTATATGGGGGAAGAAGTTAAAACTATATATATTGGAGGAGGTACTCCAAGTTGTTTATCATTAAAAGAAATAGAATTTTTACTAAAGTTAACAGATTTATTTAAAAAAGATAAATTAGAAGAGTTTACTTTTGAATGTAATATTGAAGATATCAATGCAGAATTATTAGCGATATTAAAAAAATATAATGTAAATCGTTTAAGTGTTGGTATTGAATCATTTGATGAAGAAAATTTACTATTAATGAAAAGATCTAATAATTATGAAGATACTTTAAAGAAAATAGAATTAATTAGAAAGATGGGATTTAATAATTTAAATTTAGATTTGATCTATGCTCTTCCTGGGGAAAAGATGTCGATTTTAAAGAAAGATATAAAATTATTATTAAAACTTAATCCTGAACATATAAGTACTTATAGTTTAATGATTGAAGATAATACTTATTTAAGTTACAAGAAAGTAAATACTATTAATGAAGATGATGATGCCAAAATGTATGAATATATTGTTAGTAAACTTAGTAGTAAAGGCTATAACCATTATGAAATTAGTAATTTTTCCAAAAAAGGATATGAATCAAAACATAATTTAGTTTATTGGAATAATGAAGAATACTATGGCTTTGGCTGTGGGGCATCAGGTTATATCTCTGGGGTTAGATACAATAATACAAGAAGTTTAACCAGTTATATTAAGGGTAATATTAATTCAAGTGAAGAAATAATTTCTAAAAGAGGAAAAATGGAATATGAAGTGATATTAGGTCTTAGAAAAATAAAAGGAATTAATTTAGAAGAATTTAAAACAAAATATCAAACTAGTATGGAAGATGAATTTCCTATTAAACCTCTTTTAAAAAATAAAGAGTTAATATTAAAGAATGGTAATATTATGATAAATCCTAAAAAATTATATATAATGAATGAAATATTATTAAAATTAGTATAGATTAAATTATTTTATTTAAAATAATAATAGTGATAATATGATTAAAGATTTAAATATAAGTAATGCTTTATTAGATATAGATTTTAATGAATATATTTATGAATATACAGTGAGTACTAAAGAAGATATTGATCATTTAGATTTTATATATACTTTAAAAGAGGGAGTATCTATAAATATCGATAATAATAATTTAAATGATAATAATATTGTTACAATGACAGTTTATAATGATGAAGATATAAAAATATATACATTTTATGTTAATAAAGAATTAACTAATACAGTAAGTAAAATAGATGATTTAAAAGATAATTTAGATATACCTAAAAATGAATTACCCCTATTAAAAATCCAAATATTAACTATTAGTATTTTTATTATAATAATAGGAATATTTAGTATATTATTTCCTAGTAAAAAAAGTAAAACTTAGTCAAGTTTTATTTTTTTTACATATTATTTAGTGGGGGATTATATTTGTATAAATTAATTAAACATCGAGGAATTCATAATAAAGATATTAAAGAAAATAGTTATGAAGGGATATTACTTGCTTTAAATGATCAAAAATATATGGGAGTAGAGTTTGATATAAGAGAAACGTTAGATCATGAATTTATTATTTATCATGATCCAATGTTTAATAATAAATTAATAAGTAATAGTAAATATAATGAATTATCAAGATATATACCAAAATTAGAAGATATACTTAAAATAAAGAGTAATAAATTATTTTTAATAGAGATTAAAAATATTAATAATTTTCATAAATTTATTAATTTATTAAATAAATATAAGAGTAAAAAGATATATGTTATGAGTTTTTCCAATAATTTAATTGCTAAAGTAAATATTGAGAAAAGAAATTATAAAGTAGGAGTATTAAATTATGTTTTAAATACGAATAATGATATTAAAAATTTAGATTTTGTTGTAATATTAAATAGTTTAATTAATACTCATATGATAAATCTTCTTAAGCCTTTAGAAGTATTTTCTTATGGTTTAAGAGAAAAAATTAAATATGAAAGTGTCTATTATATAGTTGATAAGTAGTTAATTTACTTTATTTATGATATAATTTAGAAGGTGGTATTATGAAATTAATTGTTTCCGCTGGTGGAACGGGTGGCCATATTTATCCGGCACTCGCAATAATAAATAAATTTAGAGAAAAAGAACCTAATTTAGAAGTTCTTTATATTGGAACTCATAATCGAATGGAAAAAGATATAATACCAAAATATAATATTAAATATGAAGAATTAGAAATATATGGTTTAAATAAAGGATATTTTATTAGAAATATTAAAAATATAAATTATTTAAGAAAAGCTTATCATAAATGTCTAAAAATAATGAAAGAATTTAAACCAGATTTAGTTATTGGGGTTGGTGGTTATGTGACAATGCCTGTTATTTTAGCAAGCTCTCATCTTAAAATTAAAACTATCATCCATGAGCAAAATAGTATCCCCGGTAAAACTAATAAAATATTAAGTAAGAAGGCTAATATTGTTTTTACTTCTTTTAAGGATACAAAAGACTATTTTGCTAAGAAAGTTAAAGTGGTTTATTCCGGAAATCCCAGTGCTGATAATGTTATTAATTTAAAACCAATGACTAAAAAAGATGTTGGCTTTAATGATAATCCTTTAGTACTTATTACAATGGGTTCCTTAGGTAGTATGTCTGTTAATAAAAAATTAGAAGAATTTTTAAAACTTGCCAATAATGCTTCTTTTAATGTCTTATTTATAACTGGTAAAGATAATTATGATGAATTTATTAAGAATAAGAAATATAGTAAAAACATTAAAATAATTCCTTATTTAGATAATTTATCATCATTATTAAAGTCTTGTGATTTAGTTATAAGTAGAGCAGGAGCAAGTATTATATCAGAAATACTTATGGCTTCAATTCCAAGTATCTTAATACCTAGTCCAAATGTTGCCAATAACCATCAATATTATAATGCTAAAAGTTTATATGATAATGGACTAGCTTTAATGATTGAGGAAGATAAATTAGATAGTAAAAAATTATATAGTGATCTAAAAATGCTAATTAAGGGAAATACCATTTATAAAAATATTCAAAATAATTTAAATAAATATGAAAAAAATAGTGCTAGTGAAATTATTTATAATAAAGTAAAGGAATTAATAAAATGAATGAATATGGTGAAGTAATAGAAAATGTATCTTTAAAAAATTATAATACTTATAGAATTGATACTCATGCTAAATATTTAATTAAACCTTATGATGTTAATAACTTACAAAAGTTGATTAAATATTTAGATAATGAAAAAATAAAGTATTATATATTGGGTAAAGGTTCAAATGTAATACTTCCAGATCAATATTTTGATGGGGTAATTATTAATTTAGACAATTTAAATAAGGTTGTTATAAATAATGAAGAAGTTTATGCTGATGCTGGTATATCATTAAGTAATTTAGTATTAAAGACAGTAGATAGTAATTTAGCAGGACTAGAAAATTTAGCTAATATTCCTGGTACTTTAGGGGGAGCATTATATGGTAATGCCGGAGCCTATAATACATGTATCTTTGATGTTTTAGAAGATATAACAATTATAAAAGATAATGAACTTAAAACTATTTTAAAAGATGATATAAAATATAGTTATCGGGATACAGAATTTAAGCATTATGATTGTATAATTATAAGTTGTCATTTAAAGTTAAAAAAGGGAAATAAAGAAGAATTATTAAAGATAATTAATGAAAATAAAATAAAAAGAAAGAATAGCCAACCATTAAGTGAACCAAATGCTGGTAGTGTCTTTAAAAATCCAGAGGGATATTCAGCAGGGAAATTAATTGATGATTTAAATTTAAAAGGATTTCATGTTAATGATGCCTATGTATCTACTATTCATGCTAATTTTATTGTCAATAAAGGTAAAGCAACTAGTGCTGATATAAAAAAACTTATTTCACTAATAAAAGAAAAAGTGTATAATGAATATAATATAAAGTTAGAATTAGAACAAATAATAGTTGAGTGGGATTAGAATGAAAGAAAATAAGAAAAAAAGAAAATTGAGAATAAAAGGATTAATATTAATATTATTAATAATTTATATAATTGTAACAGTAATATTTTATATTATAAATGTTCCTGTTAAAAAAATATATATATCTGGAAATCATTATTTAAAAGATAATTATCTAATTAATTATTTACAAATAGATGAATCTATTTTAAAAGTAAGTAAGAAGAAAATAAAAAACAAATTATTAGATTTAGGATTAGTTAAAGATGTTAAAATTACGAAAAATCTATTAGGAACTTTATATATTAAAATAGAAGAAGAAAAAATATTATTTTACAATTATAATAAAAATAAAATAATTTTATCGGGTGGCGATGAAATAGAATATGATAATTCTTATTTAGGAGTACCAACATTAATTAATTATGTACCTGATGATATTTATAAAGAATTAATTAAAAAAATGACTAAAGTTAATGATGAAACAATTGTTAAAATTAGTGAAATAGAGTATAATCCTTCTTTGGTGGGCGAAAAAGTTATTGATGATAAAAGATTTTTATTTAGAATGAATGATGGTAATAAAGTATATATAAATACTGTTAATATGGAAAAAATAAATAATTATTTAGAAATATATGATTTAGTTGTTAATAAAAACGGTTTAGTAAAAGGCTGTTTATATTTAGATAGTAATAGTGATAATAAATACTTTAGTGATTGTGAAGAAGAAAAAATAATAGATAAAGATGTAAATGGTGATGCTTGATGAATTATGACAATTTAGGAATGGATATAATTAAAAATTTAGATCATAAACCTAGATTACTCTTACATAGTTGTTGTGGTCCTTGTTCAAGTTATGTTATAACTTATTTAAAAGATTATTTTGATATAACAGTTTTATATTATAATCCTAATATTGAACCAGAGGATGAATATATAAAAAGAAAAAATGAACAAATTAAGTTAATTAATTTATTAAATGCTAATATTAAATTATTAGATATCGATTATGATAATGAAGCTTTTAGAAATAAAGTAGTGGGTTATGAGAATGAAAAAGAAGGTGGAGCAAGATGCCATCTTTGTTATGAGTTAAGATTAGATAAAACAGCTAGTATAGCTAAAGAAAAGGATTATGAATATTTTTGTACAACTTTAACAGTTAGTCCATATAAGAATGCTAAAGTTATTAATGAACTAGGAGAAAAGTTAGAAAAGAAATATAATATTAAATGGTTATATAGTGATTTTAAGAAAAAAGATGGATATAAAAAAAGTATAATTTTATCGAAAGAATATAATTTATATCGTCAAAATTATTGTGGTTGTTTATTTAGTAAAGAGTATTTAAAAGAAGAATAATATTTTTTACTTGTTTTAGTTATATAATCATATTATAATATTAGGTAATTAGGAGGGTTTATGGACTTAGATTTAGGTTATGTTAATTCAAAATTAGAACATATTGCTTTAAAATATTTAGGGGTATCTTTAGATGAATTTTCTAATATAGATTATAGTAAATTAAATTGGTATGGTAAAATTATTGTGGATGTTATTAATAATTATATTATTGATTCTAAAAATTTGGAGGCTTTTAATAATCTTAATAATGTATCTGTTGATAATTTAACCATTTCTGAATACATTAGTTTATTAAAATCTGCCATTTTTAAATTTAATAAAGATTTAGCAAAGTATTTAAGAATACATGAAGAAGAAATACTTTGTTTAATTAATGCAAAAATAATACTTAAAATAGATGGTATTAATACAAGTATTCAAAGTAATTATGATCGTATTGATGCTTTAGAAAATATAAGTAATAATAATCTTAAACATCTTAGTTTAAAAGATGATATTGATAAATGTAATAAAGAAATTGATTCATTAAGAGAAACTAGAAATCAATTAACTAATATGTATCAAGATATTGCTCATATTAATGAAATGTTTGATAATAATTTAAAGAGAAAGAAATAGACTTTCTTTTTTTGTAACTTTCTTTTTATAGTTAAATAAACTATATTAGGAGGTTAGAAATGGATTATAATTATCATTATGGTAATAAATATTATACTTATTATGATAAATATGGAATAGAGCATACTCTATATAAAAAATTAGCACCAGAGCAATCACAAAATGTGCAACCTGGTTTAGAATATTTAATGAATCCTAAACCAATATTTGATAATCCTGATTATAAGGGAAGTGGTAAACTTAAAGGCAAAGTTGCTATTATTACTGGTGGTGATAGTGGACTTGGAAGAGCTTGTGCTGTAGCATTTGTTAAAGAAGGAGCTAAAGTAGTTATACCATATTATAATGAACATATTGATGCCAAATATACTAAAGAATATATAGAAAAGTTAGGTGGAGAGTGTTTACTTTTAAGTGGAGATATTTCTAAAAAAGAATTTTGTCAAAAAATAGTGAAAGAAACTTTAAATAAATTTGGTAAAATAGATATCTTAGTTAATAATGCTGGCGTTCAATATCAAGCTGATGAGTTAACTCACATAAGTGATGAACAATTTGATTGGACAATGAAAGTAAATGTTTATGGTATGTTTTATCTAACTAAAGAAGTATTACCATATTTAAAAAGTGGGGCATCAATCATTAATTTATCGTCAATAACTACTTTTTATGGTGATCCCCAACTTATTGATTATGTTACTACTAAAGGTGCTATAGTAGGTTTTACTAGAGCTTTAGCAAGAAACTTAGCATTAAAAAATATAAGAGTTAATGCCATTGCACCTGGATTTTTTTGGACTCCTTTGCAACCTGCTTGTTGGGTTAAAGAAAAGATTCCTTCCCTGGGCTGTAATTCGGCGATGGCAAGAGGAGCAATGCCTTATGAACTAGCTCCAACCTTTGTCTTTTTAGCAAG
>CANRQF010000006.1 GCA_947632715.1 uncultured Bacilli bacterium
TTGAAATAGATGATAGGAAAACAAGAAAAAAAGAAGAAAACTTTATTGTGTCATTTGACCAAGAAAACGTGGTTTAGCCATATAGCAGTAGAAGTACCAGGTGAAGAAACAGAAAATGTTTGGTTAGAACCTGTATCTGATGAAGAATATAATAATTTAGATAATTAGAAAAATTAAAAAACAAACTGTTTGTGATGGTTTGTTTTTTTATGTCTAAAAATTTATTTTAAATAATAAAAAGGTTATTGCGAAACAATTGCTCAAACTATATAATAAAGTTATCAAGAAGGTTAAAAATACAAGAAAGTAATACTATTTTATATGAAACAGAAGATGGAAAAATAAATATAGATGTAATTTTAAGAGATGAAACAATCTGGCTTACTCAAAAAAGTATGGCTGAATTATTTGATTGTTTTAAAGGCAATATAGGATTACATTTAAAAAATATATTTTTAGATAAAGAATTGGACAAAAATGCAACTACCGAGATTTTCTCGGTAGTTCAAAAAGAAGGCAATCGTGATGTAAAAAGAAATGTAGAATTCTATAATTTGGATGCTATAATTGCAGTAGGTTACCGAGTAAATTATATTTAAAAGAAAATAAAAAATAGATTTGACAAAATACTAGCCCACTACAGGGAAGAAGGAAATTCATTACAAAAACTATCTCTAGGAGATATTGTTTAAAATTAAACTAAGTAAATCTAGTAAACCTTTAGTATGTTTAAAAAATATTGTTAACATGTTATAGTTCTTTTTGAAAGGAGAAAGAAATATGAATCAAGAAAAAATTGGCAAATTTATTTCTGAGCAAAGAAAAATAAAAGAGTTAACCCAAGAAGAATTAGCAGAAAAATTAGGTATTACTAAAAATGCTGTTAGTAAATGGGAACGAGGATTATGTTTAATGGATATGTCTTTACTAAAACCACTTAGTGAAATATTAGGAGTAAGTATAAACGAAATACTTCTAGGAGAAAAAATACAAGAAAAAGATATAGAAAAAAAGAGTGAAGAAAATATCATTAAATTAACAGAACTAATTAATTTAAAAACTATGAAATATGGTATTATTGGTATGGCTTTGTTTTCTATAATTTTAATGTTAATTTCATTTTCTAAAAATAAGCCTGCATCATCTATTGTTAGTTTATTGTGTGCTTATAATTCTATAACATTTTTAAGCCGTTATAAAATAAGAAGAGATAAAACAGATTTAATTACTGGCACAATGTTTTTTATAGCTGTTCTATGTAATACTATTGCCTTTATTTTATCCTAATAACATACTTTTTAGAAAGAATCGAAGAAATAATATGGCTAATGAAAGTAAAAAAGATTACTTGAAAAAAGTTTAATAAAACTATATTTTGAATTCAATTTATCGAGCAGATCTTAAATGATTTGCACTTTTTTATTTTTTTAAATATATACATTGACAACTGTGTATAATCTGTATATAATGTATATATACAAAAGAGGTGAACTATGGAAATAATAATTAGTAATTCTAATGGGGTTCCAATTTATGAACAAATTAAAGAACAAATCAAAGTTAAAATAGTTTCTAATGAATTAAAAGAAAATGAATTATTACCTTCCATAAGAACTTTAGCAAAAGATCTTCGTTGTAGTGTTATAACAACCAAAAATGCTTATGAAGAATTAGTAAAAGAAGGTTATATAAAAAATATTCCATCCAAAGGGTTTTATGTTGCTAAAATAAATAAAGATATTGCTTTAGAAGAACAATTAAATAAGATAGAAGAACTTATGGATAAAGCAGTTAGTATTGCCAAAATGAATAATATAAATAAGAAAATGCTAAGTGAAATGTTAAATATATTGTATGAGGAGGATAAATAAAAATGGATAATGTTTTAGAAATTAAAAATCTTTGTAAAAAATATGATAATTTTGAACTTAAAAATATATCATTTACTTTACCTAAAGGTATGATTATGGGGTTTATTGGTGAAAATGGTGCTGGCAAAACGACAACCATAAAAGCTATATTAGATATTATTAAATCTTATAGTGGTGAAATTAAAATATTTGGTTTAGATAATCGTAAAAACGATAAAGAAATAAAAGAAGATATAGGAGTAGTTTTAGATGATATGTTTTTCCCTGAAATTCTTACTCCTAAAGATATAAATAATACAATGCAAGGTATTTATAAAAATTGGGATACTAAAATGTTTAATGATTATTTAAAAGAATTTTCATTATTACCTAATAAACAAATTAAAACTTTTTCTAAAGGTATGAGAAAAAAACTAGAAATTGCAACTTGTCTTTCTCATCACCCTAAGCTTTTAATATTAGATGAGCCAACATCGGGACTTGATCCAGTAGCTAGAGCAGAAATAATTCAAATATTTCAAAGCATACTAGAAAAAGATGATTGTTCTATTTTACTTTCTAGTCATATTACTGCTGATTTAGAACATATTGCTGATTATATAACTTTTATAAATAATGGTGAAATTGTTTTATCTAAAACTACAAATGAATTATTAGATAAATATGGAATAGTAAAATGTACAGAAAAAGAGTTTAAAGATATTGATAAAAAAGATTATATTAAGTATAAAAAATCAAAATATGAATATGAGGTATTAATTCCTGATAAAAAAGAATTTAAAACTAAATATAATATTTCTGTAATTGATAAAATAACTTTAGATGACCTTATGGTTTTAATGATTAAGGGGGAAGCATAATGATAGGATTTATTAAAAAAGATTTAGCTATGATTAAAAGTAATTTTAAATTACTGGGAGTATTAATTGTTGTATATGCTATAATGGGTTTAATGGAAAAAATGGATATTTCATTTATCTTACCATTTATGTGTGTAATGATAATGATTTCATCATTTAGTTATGATAATTATAATAAATGGGATGCTTATTCTATTTCATTACCTAATGGAAGAAAAAATAGTGTAAAATCTAAATATGTAACTACAATATTAATGACACTTATTGTTTCTATTATTACAATTATTTTGTCTTTCATTATTTCGTATGTTAATACTAAAACTATTAACTATGAACAAATATTAGTAACAATGTTTGGTACAGTATTTGGAACATTATTAGTTTTAACAATTATGTATCCGATTATTTATAAGTTTGGTGTTGAAAAAGCAAGAATTGGTATTTTTTTACTAGTGTTTGGTATAGTTATTGTTGGTAGTTTAATTGCAAATTTTTTAGATTTATCAAATGTTTTAAAATCATTAGCCTTTTTAGAAGATTATATAATAATAATTTTAATAGTAATTACTATTATTATGGTTTATGTATCTTATAAAATATCAGAAAAAATATTTAGCAAAAAAGAATTTTAAGAAAAATACAAACTGGCGAAAGTTGAAACAACGATTAAGAGAAGAAGGAAATGAAACCGTGACAAATTGTCACACTTTGAAACTTAAAGCTCAAGATGGGAAATATCGTTTAACTGATGTTTGTGATATTGAAGGAATGTTTAGAATAATCGAATCCATTCCAAGTAAAAATGCTGAGCCTATAAAGCAATGATTAGCAAAATTAGGTAGTGAAAGGATTGATGAAGTATTTGATCCCTCAATAGCAGTACAAAGATCAATTGATTTATATAGAGTAAAAGGTTATGAAGAAAGGTGGATTACTAAAAGAATACAAAGTATTCAAGATAGAAAAGAACTTACAGATGTATGGAAAGAAAATGGTATTACTGAAAGTAAAGAATTTGCTATATTAACTAATGAAATATATAAAACATGGTCTGGAATGACTGCCAAAGAATATAAAGAATTTAAAGGGCTTCGCAAAGAGGCACTTCGTGATAATATGGATAATATAGAAAGATATAAGTGAAGAAGTAACAAAAAGATTAGCCAATAAAACAAAGCCTAAAGGATTAAAAGAAAATATTAAAATTGCTCATGCTAGTGGACAAGTTGCTAAAAATACAAGAGATGAAATTGAAAATCTACTTGGTGAATCCGTTGTTACTAATCAAAATAAATTGAACTATCAATATATATGAAAAAGAAAAAATAGAAAATAAGAACAATCAGAATTAAAAAACTTTTAAAATTATGATAAAATATTTATATATCAAATAATGAGGTGTGGATATGGAAAAAATATACAATAAATTAGTAAGGGATAAAATACCAGAAATAATAAAAGGTAATGGTGAAAATCCTATTATTAGAACTTTAAATGATAATGAATATAAAAAAGAATTAGAAAAAAAACTAAATGAGGAATATGAGGAAGTATTAAATGCTACAGGTAAAGATAGACTTGAAGAGTTAGCAGATATGGTTGAAGTAATTAAATATTTAGCAAAAATAGAAAATAGTTCTTTAAGTGAAATTATAAAACTTTCTGAAGCAAAAAGTATGAAAAGAGGAGCTTTTGATAAAAAAATATTTCTAGAAAAAGTAATAGATGAAGATAGAAAATAATGTGGCTTTAGTAAGTCACTTTTATATTATTATAATAATAGATTGAAAATATTTTTCTTTATTAATTAAATTTATATGTTAATATATTAATATATTAAGTAACATTTTATTAAATGCAACCATTTTTTTACAAAAAACAACCTAAAGATGGTAGTGTGCAACCAGTAGAAATTATAATATGTTAGTGAAAGGAGAAAAATATGAACAATCAATTTTCAGAAAATTTAAAAAGAATTAGAAAGGAACAAAATCTTTCACAAGAACAATTAGCATTTGAACTAGGAGTATCAAGACAAGCTATATCAAAATGGGAATCAGGAGTAGCTTATCCTGAAATGGATAAAATCATTGCTTTATGTAATAAATTTGATTTAAATATAGATGATTTATTACATAAAGATATAAAAGAGATTAAAGGTGAAGAGGAAAGTAAAAAGAAATTAAACAAAACAATAGATGACTTTTTAAAATTTATAACTGATACAGTTAATTTATTTAGTAATATGAATTTTAAAAGTAAAATTAAATGTTTAATTGAACAAGCAATTATTATCATTATATTTTTTGGTATCTTTTATGCAGTTGTTAATATTGGTCATATTGCATTGTTTGATTTACTAATAATTTTACCTAATAAAATTCAACTATTTATAAATCACTTTTTAACATATGTTTTAGCACTATTGTGTTTTATAGTATTATTCGTTATATTTATCCATATATTTAAAACTAGATATTTAGATTATTATGAAAAATTAAAAGAAAGTGTTAATAAAGAAAATATTAATATAGAAAAATCTAATGTTGAAGATAATATAGATAAGCAAGAAAAAATTGATAATAAAAATAAAATTTTATTTAGAAAAAATGAAAATAAAATAATAATTAGAGATCCTAAACATAGTGAATATAAATTTATAAATAGTTTATTTAAATTCATTATAACTATAATTAAATTTTTTGCTCTATGTTTAGCATTCTTTGTTTGTGGTATGTTAATATTATTATTTATTAGTTTTATATTATCATTTTTAGTTTTTAAAACTGGTTTATTCTTTTGGGGATTACTTACTACCATTGTATCATCAATAGTAATTATTACGATAGTGTTATTAATAATATTAAATTTTGTCTTTGATAGAAAAAATAACAAGAAAAAAATTATTTGGAGTTTTATAGTATCATTAGCTTTCTTTGGATGTGGGATTGGTCTTATATTAATTGGTACTCTTAATTTTAATATTATGAATAATAATGAATCAATGTTAAAAACTGTAACATTTGAATATGATATGAATGAAGATACATTCTTTAATTTATATGATAGTTATATTGAATATGTTGAAACAGATATTGATAATATAAGAGTTGATTATAAAATTAATAAATATTGTGAATTATATAATGATGAGGATGAAAGATATAGCACTGGGATTCAGGCTTGGACTTATTGTTCAAATCCACTTAAATTAATAAAAGAATTTATAAAAAATATAAATAATAAAAAGATAATTCCTATAGATAGTGAAGTAAAAGTTATTGTTTATGCTTCAAAAGATAATATAGAAAAATTAAAAAGTAATAGAGAAAAACATTTTAAAAATGAACAAACAAATATGAATCAAATAATTTATTATCAACTTAAAATTGATGAATTGGAAAACAAACTTGCAAATTATGAAATTGAATTTTCTGAATATGAAGATAAAATTGCTGAACTTAATTTGCAAATACAAGAGTATAAAGAAATAATAGATTCTTATGAATGTGAGTAAAAATATTACTTACATCAATCAAAAATTTGTGTTAAAATTGATTCAGTTAAGCAAAAAATTAAGTCAAATTTATCAATGAGTAGCTAAAATGCGTAAGTCCAATTGAAAAGGACTTACTATTTTTATGCTTAAATTGAGGAGGAATTTTTTGTGAAAAAACTTGATTTAGAAAATGATAAAATACCTATGTTAATTAAAAATTTTGCTATACCCTGTGTTATTAGTATGATAGTAGCTGCTCTTTATAATATTGTTGATCAAATTTTTATAGGGTGGAGTAAAGCAGGGGCTTTTGGCAATGCTGCCACTAACATTGTTTATCCGTTTACAGTTATTGCTCTTGCATTTTCGTTATTAATTGGTGATGGTGCAGCAGCTTTATTTAATTTATCATTAGGAGCTAAAAATAAAAAACAAGCTAACAAATCGATTGGTAATGCCTTAATTCTTTTAGTATTTATTTCTATTGTTTTAACAATTATAGGAATAGTATTTCAAAGACAAATATTAAGCATTTTTGGTGGTAATCCTAAAGAAATAGAATGTTACAATTATGCAAGAGAATATTTACAAGTTATATGTTATGGATTACCATTTTATATTATTGGTCAAGGTTTAAATGCATCCATAAGAAGTGATGGTAGTCCAAAATATGCTATGATTGCAACAGTTGTAGGAGCAGTATCTAACATAATTTTAGATCCTATATTTATATTTGTATTTAAAATGAGTGTAAAAGGAGCAGCGATAGCAACTATTATTGGTCAAATATTAACTTTCATTTTAAGTGTTATGTATTTTAAAAAATCAAAATCTTTTAAAATAACTAAAGAATCAATAAAATTAGATAGAAATATATGTAAAAAAATAATATCTTTAGGATTAGCATCTTTAATAACTCAACTTGCAATTGTTATTATTATTGCCGTAGCTAATAACTTAGTTGGTAAATATGGTTATGAGACAATAGCAAGTACAGGATTATCTTATGGAGTTGTAACTCCTCTAGCAGTAATTGGCATATGTATGAAAGTGTTTGGAATTATTGTATCTATAGTTATTGGTGTGTCATTGGGTGGAATGCCTATTATTGGATATAATATGGGAGCAAGAAATATTAGTAGAGTTAAAGAAACAATTAAGTATATTTTAATAATAAATTTTATAATTGGTTGTATTGCATTTATTATATTTGAAATATTTCCAACGCTTATTATTAATATATTTGGAAAAGGTAACTCTTTTGAATATTTAGAGTATGCTAAATATTGTTTAAGAATATTTTTAGGTGGTATTATTTTAACTTGTATTATTAAATCTTTATCTATATTGTTACAATCCATGGGTTCTAGTTTCAAGTCAACCATTTTAGCATTATCAAGAGACGTTATATTTTTTGTACCAGCTATTATTATAATAGCTTCTGTAAGTCATAGTGTTGTAGCAATGTTATGGAGTGCTATAATTGCTGATACGCTAGCTTTTATTTTAGGAATTGTTTTGCTAAAAATTGAATTAAATAAACAAAAATTAAAAGATTTTAAAGTGTAAAAAGGTAAATTTTAAAAAAGTTTATCTTTTTTTTAAAAAACTATTTACAATTAAAAGTTTTAAATAGTATAATGCTTTTATTAGATGATCAGATGATATAAAAAAAGATAAAAACAGTTAATTAAAAGAAAAATCAGGAGGGGAATATGGAAAAAAATAATTGTTTAGTAGATGAAAATGAAATGGCAATGTTTGAAAGTATAAAACATGTTAATGAGTATGGAGAAGAATATTGGGAAGCAAGAGAATTAATGCGAGTTTTAGAATATAAAAGATGGGACAAATTTAAAAATGTTGTAGAAAACGCTAAATCTGCTTGTGAGAATAGTAATAATAATGTTAGTGACCATTTTTCCCAAGTCGGGAAAATGGTCGAAATAGGCTCCAATACGAAAAGAAGTATAATAGATTATCATTTATCCAGATATGCGTGTTATTTAATTGTTCAAAACGCTGACCCAAAAAAGGAACCAGTAGCACTTGGGCAAACATATTTTGCTATTCAAACTAGAAAACAAGAAATAAATGAAAAAGAATATAGTCAACTCAGTGAAGATGAAAAAAGATTTTATCAAAGAAATTTAACCAGAAAAGGAAATTATTCATTAAATATGGTTGCTAAAAATGCTGGTGTTAAAAATTTTGATAAATTTCATAATTGGGGTTATAAAGGATTATATAATGGTGAAACCGCAGATGATATTGCTAAAAGAAAAGGATTAAGATATCGAGAAGATATTTTAGATAATATGAATGAAGATGAACTGGTGGCTAATCTATTTAGAATAAATCAAACGAAGCAAAAATTAAAAAGAGAAAATATTAAAACGGAAAATAAAGCTAATGAAGTGCATTATGAAGTTGGAAAAGAAGTACGAGATACAATTAAAAGATTAGGGGGAACAATGCCTGAAGATTTACCTACACCAAAGAAGAGTTTAAAAGAGTTAGAGAAAGAATATAAGCAAAAAAGAATAGAAAATAAAAATTAACTATTTTAATTAATTTAATAATGATGTTATAGTTTTAATATAAAAGGAGAAGAATATATGAGTGAATTAAGAAATAAAAAAAGTTTAGTTATTTATTTTTCTAGAGCTGATGAAAACTATGCTGTAGGATATGTTAATAAAGGAAATACTGAATATATTGCTGAGTATGTAAGAGATATTATTGGAGCACAAATTTTTAAAGTAGAACCATTAGTACCATATAGTAAAGAATATAATAAGTGTATAGAAGAAGCTAAATTAAGGGTTGGTAATGCTCCGATAAAAAATAAGATAGATGATATTTCTCAATATGAAGTTATTTATATTATGACTCCTGTTTATTGGGGAAGCTATGCTCCAGAAATAGAAACAGCAATTAAAGATTTAGATTTTACAAGGAAAACTATTAGAATTGTAACGACTCATGAAGGATCTGGCCTTGCCAATGTTGTTGATGACATTAGAAAAATTTGTAAGGGAGTAGTTATAAATGACTTTATTGCTATAAAAGGTAGTGAATGTATAAATGCTAAAAATACAATAGAAAATTGGCTTTAATTAAAAATATTTAAATTATTCTTGGCAGATTATGAAAAGTAATTTGCTTTTTTAAAAAAAATGGAACTTTTTTAGGAAAAATTGCAACTATAATAGTGAGGTGAATGAAAATGATCGATCAAGAAACCTTAAAAACATTTGATAAAATTTATGATGAAACTTATGATAATATTTTAAAATATGTTATATGTAATTGTTCTAATATTGAAGATGTAAAAGATATAGTTCAAAATATTTATTTAGAATTATTAAAAGGTTTAAACAAAAAAATTACTTATAATAATATTAATGCTTATGTTATGGGAATTGCTAAAAATAAAATTAAAGAATATTATAGATTTAATTATAAAGCCAAAATCATATCAATATTTTCTAAAAAAGATGATATAGAACTATTAGAAACAATTAAAGATGACATAGATATTCAAAAAGACTTAATAACAAAGGAAGATTTAAAATTTATTTGGGATTATTTAAAAAATAAAAAAGTAATAATTTCCAAAATATTTTATCTTTATTATTATTTAAATATGAGTATTAAAGAAATAGCTCAAGAATTAAATATAAGTGAATCAAATGTAAAACATTATTTGTATAGAACATTAAAAGAACTTAAAAATGTTGTGAAACAAAGGAGTGATGAAAATGTTTAAAAAGCAAATAAAAGAAGAAGTATTTGATTTTGATAAAGAGAGAATGAAAAAACAAATACTTGCTGAATATGAAAGGGATAATAAAAAAATGAATAAGTATGTAAAATGGTCTTTAATACCAATCTGTTTAGTTGTAATTATGAGTATAATTATATTATATAAGAATAATTCAAATATATCTTTAAATAATCCAACTAATGTGGATAAAGAAAATAATTTAAATTTTAATAAAATAAGCGAAATAAAAACACTTGATGCTGATGTAAAAACAGAATTTAGTGATTTAGCTATATTATGGCCTGATATTTTAATAGATGGTAATGGATTAAAACTTCCAGAAGATTTAGATAAAACTAAAGCATATGTTCTTTTTACAAAAGAAGCTGAAACAGATAAATATACTCATTTAAACTCTTATGTTTATAATTATTTTAATGAAGGAAAAGATAGAAATATTAGAATGGCTTTTTCTAAAACAGAGAAACCAATAAGAGATTATTATTTTAATGAAAAAGATGCTAAAAAATCTAATATCAATGATTATGAATTATTAATATATAATTATCAAAAAATATATTTTGCCGAATTTAAAATTAAGGAATATTATTTTGATATAGAAACAGAAAATATTACTCAAGAAGAATTTATTTCATTATTAAAATCAATAATTAATTAGTTTTATGTTAAAATAAAATTGTTTAGATAAGCGAGGAATTGATATGGAAGACTATGTGTGTAAAATAGCATCTTTAGAAGAAATGAATGAAAAATGGAATTATGAAATAGAGCATAGTAAAAGTAATAAAAGTAATTGGATTGAATGGAAAAAAGAAAATATCGAACATTATCAAAAAGGCTATTTAATACCATATTATGGAATTTTAAATGGCAAAATAATATGTGAAGCAACTGCTAATATAAATCCTAAAATTGTTCAAAATAGTGATATGTTAGTAGATACTAATAGAGTTTATCTTTCGGCATTTAGAACAATTGAAGAATATCAAGGAAAAGGTTATTTTTCTAAATTAATGAAATTTATGTTAAATGATTTAAAAAATAAAGGTTATACAAAGGTAACATTGGGTGTAGAGGCAACAGATTATAAGAACAAAAAAATTTATGAACATTATGGTTTTACTGAATATTTAAAAAAAGGAGTAGAAAAATATCCTGATAGTACAAATATAGATGTTGAATACTATTCTAAAGATATAAGTAAATAAAAAATAATATCAAGTTTTAATGCTTGGTATTATTTTTTATTTGAATATTCACTTTTTAAGATATATTCTATTTCTTCGGGTGATTCCTTACATCCATTAAGAAGCCATTTTTTAATAATGGCATTAAGTCCTGCTTTAAAAAATTCCATGTGATAATCTATATATTTATCATCGTATAATTCTTTTGATAATTGATAGTCATATTTTTGTGTGATAAGATTTTGATCCAATTTCAATTTAAAATAAGTTTTATAAAATATTTGATTATCTTTTATATGTTTAAACAGTTTTAAAAAATTGTTTGAATTATGATTTGTTTCTCTTTCCTCTTGGTATAAAGAAAAAACATCTTGCTCTAAATCTTGACCGATTTTGTCTCTTAAATCATAAATATCAAGATAATTAACATAAAAAGTAGAACGATTTATTTTAGCAAGCTTACAAATATCAGTAACAGATATTTCAGTTATTTCTTTTGTTTGTAATAAAGTTATAAACACTTTACTTATTTTATCTCTAGTTTCTTTTTTTCTTTTATTATTTGGTGTATTCATATCCTAACTCCTTTTAATTGGACAAATGTTTATAAATTGTTGATTGTTTTTCTTTTTCAAAAAGATTATACTAAAATTGTAATAAAAAGACAACTGTCTAGTTATTGAGAAGGAGTGATTATATGACCAAAATAGTAGATACTAATAAGAAAATTGAAAATGCTGTTGTTGGAGGATACAAAAAAATCGAAGATACAGTTGTTGGTGGATATCAAAAGATAGAAGATAAATTTGTTGATACTTTCTTAAAAAAAGATGGTGAAACAATTGAAGAAGCAAAAGTAAGATTACAAAAAGAACAAGAAAAATTAAATAAATAAAGTTATAAGGAGGAAAAATTGTGAAAAAAGAAACTTTATTAGAAATTATTTTAGGAACTATTGGTGGTTTAGTATTTGCAATAGGTATGTGTATGTGTTTAATACCAGAATGGGACTTATTTGCATCAGGTGTTGTAGTAGCAATTTTAGGATTTATTATTCTACTTTGTATTATTCCTGTATATCGCAAAAATCATCCTAAAAAGGAACATTCTCCTATAAACTTTGGAATTGTATTTACCTGGATTATTGGAATAGTTGGTGCTTTAATAATGGGATTTGGTATGAGTAAAGTTATGGTTGATGATCCAACTAAAACTGATTTACTAATAGGTATCATAACAGGTATTGTTGGTTTACTTATTTGTGTATTTAACTACCCAATATATTCTTATTTAAAAAGTAACAAAGATTAGTTATTTGCTTGGAAGAATATTCTTCCTTTTTTCTTTTAATGGTATAATTATATGTAGTTAGAGGTGTGATATGAAAAAGATATTAAGCAAATTATTTATTCCTAATAAAATAATTGGATTTATTACATTTAATGTGGCTTTTGGATTGCTTATTTATGTTTTTACTTTTCATTTAGAGGAAACACCACTTGCTTATATAAGTTATCTTTTATCTACTTATGCTCTAATTATATTTATTATTTGGTTTTGTAAGATATGTGAATTTGGTAACAATGCTATAAAGAAATCTAAACCTTATGAGTTGTATAAAAAACATGAACTTTTAATGACAAAGTTTAGTCTAGCATTTGCAATTTTATTACATTTTGTTTATGGTATTTTTAAACTAGGTACTGGAATATATTATATGTCTTGGTGGTTTATCACTTTTGCAATTTATTATTTAATATTGTGCTTAATGAAATTGTCTATTGTAAAGGATATTAAAAATGAAGTTGGTAAAAATTTAAAAAATGAATATAAAAAATTAAGATTAACTGGTATTATACTTTTATTTTTAAATTTAATACTATCGGGTATAATTGTTTTAATAATTAAACAAAATAGAGAAATAACTTATGCTGGTTTTATCATTTATATAGTTGCTATGTATGACTTTTATTTAATCATAAGTGCCATTATAAATGTAATTAAATATCGAAAAGATCATAGTCCACTTTTAGCATCAAGTAAATGTATTAATTTAACAGTTGCAATGATTTCAATAATTTCTTTAGAAGTTGCTATGGTATCAGAGTTTGGAACTAATGACAGTGAATTTAAAATAATTATGACTAGTATAATGGGATTTGTTGTTTGCTTAATAAATACAACTATGTCTATATATATGATAATTAGATCTAATAAAAAATTAAATGTAATATAATATGACGAATTAAAATGGTTTTTTAATTCATTTTTTTATTGTATAATATACTTGAAAATTTTAACGGGAGGTTTCAGTAATGATTTATACTAGTAGTCATAAAGATTGGCAAAGTACTTTTTTTAAAACATATGCTATTTCTGGAAATAGAGGAAAAGATGTAAATTATAAAGGAAGATATTATTCTTTGTTAGCTCCTAAAAAGGAATTTTGGCAAATTTGGCATAATAATATTGGTATAATTCCAGAGGAAGAAAATAATAAATATTACATTGAAGAATATTTTAAACGAGTATTAATTAAATTAGATCCCCTAAAAGTATATAATGAACTTGATGATAGTGCTCTTTTATGTTATGAACCAGCCCAAGAATTTTGTCATCGTCATATTGTATCTGCTTGGTTTGAATTATTTTTAGATAAAAAAGTTGAAGAAGCAAAAAGTCACGAATATAAAGTAGAAGTAATTAAAAATTTAGAAATTAAAGAACAAATAAAAAAAGATTTAGAAGAAATAATTAAAAATAATGTTGATATGAATGGATTTCATTCTCTAAGAGCATTATATTTATTTCAAAAAGCTCAATTAGAAGATAACAACAACTTAAAGTTAGAAGCAGAATTAGAAGAAAATAGATATAGAGAAAAAGAGTTATTAAGAGTAAGGAAAAAAGGAAATTAGTATGAAAGAATTAAGAACTTTAGAATTAGAAAAAAAGAAATATTTAATTTTTGATCTAGATGGTACTTTAATTGATTCCATTGGTATTTATAATGCTGCTGATCAGGAAGTAATTCAAAGATATGCTGGTAAATTTATACCATCAGATATTATTCAAGAAGAAAGAGATTTATTTTTTAAAAATCATGAATCAGGTGATACTTATTTAAATTATATGGAATTCCTTATTAATAAATATAATTTGGATATGACGAAAGAAAAATTATTAGAAATTAGAAATGCTATCTCTCATTATGCTTATGCTAATGTTATTAATTATAAAAGTGGAGTAGTTACTGTTTTAAAAAAATTATATAATGCTAAATATACTTTAGTATTGGCTACAATTACTGATAAAAGTCAATTATATATTTATGTTAGCGAAAATAAAAAAATGCAAGAAGGTTTAAATATTGCTGAGACATTTGATTTAATTCTTACTAAAGAAGATGTTAAATATAAAAAACCTAATCCTGAAATATACAATAAAGTTTTAGAATATTACAATGCTAATAGAGAAGATTGTCTAGTTTTTGAAGATTCTTTAGCAGGGGTTATGGCTGCCAAAAGTGCTGGTATAGAAACGGTTAATGTTTATGATAAATATGCTATAAAAGATCGGGCAAAAATTAATTCATTGTCAGATTATTATATTTCAAATTTCAAAGAATTTAATAATTATTTAAATAGAAAAAAATATTAGGAGTTTAAAATGGCTATTTGGAATCCTTGGCATGGCTGTCATAAAAAAAGTGCCGGTTGCTTAAATTGTTATATGTTTAGAAGAGATTCTTTATATGATAAAGATAGTAATATTGTAAGTAAAACTAAAGATTTTAATTTAGCTATTAAAAAGCATCGGGATGGAACATACTATCTAAAAAGTGGTGAAGTTGTCTATACATGTATGACTAGTGATTTCTTTATTGAAGAAGCTGATGCTTGGAGATGTGAAATATACAAAATGATGAAATTAAGAAGTGATTTAACATTTGTGATTATAACAAAAAGAATTGAAAGATTTAATGAATCACTTCCAAGTGATTGGAATAATGGTTATGATAATGTTACCATCTGTGTAACTTGTGAAAATCAAAAAATGGCTTTAGAAAGAATACCTTTACTATTAAAATTACCAATAAAAAATAGAGAAGTAATTTGTGAACCAATGTTAGAAAAAATAAATATTACACAATACTTAAAAACCGGTTTAATTAAACAAGTAACATGTGGTGGCGAATCAGGTGATAATGCCAGAATTTGTAATTATGATTGGATATTAAAAATGCATGATGATTGTAAAAAGTATAAAGTAAATTTTTATTTTAAACAAACGGGTGCTAAATTTATAAAAAATAATAAATTATATAAAATAGAGAGATATAATCAGTTAACGCAAGCTAATAAAGCAAATATTAATTTATTAAATTTTAATTAGAAAACAATTTGTATGTTAAAATTGTTTTTTTTCTGTTATAATTTTAAGTAGAAAGTGAGATAACATGAGTTTAGAATTAAAAAATGTTTCTAAAACCTTTGGCTTAAAAAAAGCAGTTGATAATATAACGTTCACTTTAGATAAACCAGGTGTCTTTGGTTTACTTGGTACTAATGGTGCTGGTAAAACAACGACTATAAGAATGATTTTAGGAATATTAAAAAAAGATAGTGGAAGTATTACTTGGAATGGTGAAGAAGTAAATCGTAAAAAAGTTAACTTTGGATATTTACCAGAGGAAAGAGGAATATATCCTAAAATAAAAATTATTGATCAACTAGTATATTTTGCTTCCTTAAAAGGTATTAAAAAAGAATGTGCTCTTAAATCTATTTATAAATGGGCAAAAGTATTAAAAGTTGAAGAATATTTAGAAGTAAATGCCGAAAAATTATCTAAAGGTAATCAACAAAAAATACAATTTATGAGTGCTATAATACATGATCCAGAATTGGTTATTTTAGATGAACCTTTTAGTGGTTTAGATCCAGTAAATACAGAAATATTAAAAAATATTATAATTGATTTAGTAAAAAAAGGTAAATATATTATTATGTCAGCTCATCAAATGGCCACAATTGAAGAATTTTGTACAGATATTTTAATACTTAATAAAGGTAAAACAGTATTACAAGGTAATTTAAAAGAAATAAAGCAAAAATACCCAGCCAATCGTCTAAAGGTTGATGTTTCTTCTTCTATCGATGATATTATTCATAAACTAAAATTAACAATAGAAAATGTAGTAGATAATGAATATACAATAAAACTTGATAATGAAGAAGTTGCTCATACTTTATTAAAAGAAATTGTTAATAAAAAAATAGAAGTTAATAAATTTGAAATAATGAAACCAACATTAAATGATATTTTTATAGAGAAGGTGAATTAATATGAATGATATTTTATCAGTAATGAAATTTACAATTAAAGATATGTTAAAAAGAAAATCATATATTATATCCACTATTATAATTCTAATATTAATTGTTGTTGGCTTTAATATTCCTAATATCATAAGTAAATTTAATAATAGTGATACCAATAATGATATGAAAATTGCTATTATTGATCAAAATAATATTTTTGAAGATAAGCTTATATTATTAAATGATTTTAATTTAAATTATGATTTAAATTTTGATATAAATGAAAATGATATAGAAAAAGAATTAGAAAATGAAAATATAGATTCAGCAATTATAATTTCTAAAGATAATTATCAAGTTAATATGAAGTATTTAGTTAATGATATGTCTTTAGTTTATTCTACTCCAGATGATTTAATTAATAGTATTAGTGATTTATATCGAACAATAAATTTAAATAAATTAGAACTTACGGAAGAACAAATTGCTAGTATCAATCCATCTTTTAATATACAAATCGAAAGTTTAGGCGATAATTCAGGATTCAATACGATTATAACTGTGATAACATCTATTATTTTATTCTATGCTATCTACTTCTGTGCTTATCAAGTTTCGGGAGCTATTACTGTAGAAAAAACCTCTAAAGTTATGGAAACACTAGTAGTATCTACATCGCCAACTAATATAGTATTAGGTAAAACTATAGGAATTGGTATTGTTGGATTTGGTCAAATGTTACTTATTATTTTAACTGCCTTTATTAGTGCTAATTGTTTTTTAGAAAAAGAACTTTTAAATATGATTTTAGATACTTCTAATATTACATTCTCCTTTGGCATTATAACAATTATTTATTTTGTATTAGGATATTTATTATTTGCTTTTCTGTATGCTTTAACTGGATCAACTGCATCTAAACCAGAGGATATTCAATCTGTTAATACTCCAGTAGCTTTATTAGCGGTTTTTGGTTTTTATTTTTCGTACTTCTCAAGTATAAATCCTGATAATAAAATAAATTACTTTGCATCTTTAATTCCAGTTTCATCTCCGTTTTGTATGCCACTTAGAGTAATGATGGGACTTGCTAGTTCAGTAGATATTATAATTTCTATATTCATATTAATTATAACGATATTAATTATTACTAAAATAGCTATAAAAATATATTCTAGTGCTATTCTTAATTATGGTACTAAATTATCACTAAAAGATTTAATTCAATTATATAAAAATAAATAAAGAAGAGGTTAAAAATGGCAAATGTAAAAAATAATAAAAAGGTGAATACTAAAACAAATACAAAAAATAAGAAAAAAGTGGTATCAAATACGAAAAATAAAAAAGTACAAAAAGAACCAGTTAATAATAATTATATTTGGTTTTTGTTTATTGTCTTTATAATTGGTTTATCTTTTGGTATAACTTTAGGATTAATTGGTCACATAACAAGAGATAATACTAAATCATATAAAAGTTATTATAATTATACTCTAAATGTAAGTAAGATGAAAAATTGTACCAATGATATTCATCTACTTTATACATTTAATGATGGAAGAAGATTATATACTAAATGTTTAAATACTATTGAAATAAAAGATAATGATAAAACTTATAATTATTTGGAAAAAGAATTAAATAATGATGAAAATATAATGAATGAAATTTTTGAAAATTTAAAATTTGTTAATGAATATGATGATGGCAGTAAATATTATCAAAGTAATAGTAGTCATATATACGCTAATAATGATATTGCAGTTATTAAATGTCATAAACTTAATTTAGATACTAATCTATTTAATGAAGATATTTATATTGGTTTAGATGGTATGGAATATACTAGTGATTTTTGTGAAAATAATAATTATACTTTAATAAGTAATTATAAATATGATTGTTCATTTACTAAAACTTATCATATTGAGAATTTATTAGATGATTATAAAACAGATGATCCTTTATATTCATATATAGTAGTTGATTCATTTCAAAATAATAAACCTAAAATTATAGTTATATCTTCTAAATTAAAGAAAACTTTAAAAGAAAATAAAACATATGAATTTACTTATTATATTAATGGTAATTCGCAAATTTTAATAGATGAAAATTATGTTGATGAATATATGGGTAATAATGATATATTAATTACTTTAGATATAAAAGAAACTAAAAAAACAGGTTTAGATCAAATAAATGATAGTGTATGTAAACCAATGGAGGCTTAGAAGTATGAAGAAAAAGAAAAAAAGTTTTTATAATGTTGGTGTGTTATGTGCCATTTTAGCATTAATTTTATGTATCCTTTCCCTTATTTATTATGCTTTTACAAAAAGAATGCCTAATGTTACTTTTACTGTTGTTATTTTATTAGGAATTGGTGTAATATGTACCATACTTGAAGGAAAAAAGAAATAATTAAGAAAAAATTAAGAGTTTTATAAGAATTAATTAAAGAATACTTAAAAATCTATAGTATAATTATAGATATAAAAAGAAGTATTCTTTTCTGTTTTGGAGAGGGTCAAATATGAAAAATAAAAATTCTATTAAATATCTATTAATTATTATATTATTATTTATTTTATTTTTTACTAGTTATAAATTATATATTAATATACCAATACTAGAAACAGATAATTCTAATATTGAAGCAACTTATAGTAATACCATATTAAATGAGTTAAATAAACTTAGTAAAAATGATGAACGAATTAAGAAAATATTAGATAATTATAAAGAATATCCTGAAACTTTACTTTATATGTTATCTAAAGATTTAGATATGACAGATTTTGTTTTAGATTATCCTTCGAAAAAAGGTCAAGTATTTAGTGATGATGTTGGTGATATTAATTTAGATTCAGTGCCTTTATTCTTACAATGGGATGAAAGATGGGGTTATGGTAATTATGGTAAAAATACAATTGTTTTAAGTGGTTGTGGTCCCACTAGTTTAGCAATGGTTTTAGTATATCTTACTAAAGATAAAACACTTACTCCATATAAGATTGCTAAAATGGCGGAAGAAAAAGGATACTATGTCGATAATGGTGGTACAACTTGGGATTTAATGCATTATGGCAGTAGTAATTATGGTGTTCATAGTAAAGTTTTACCACTTTCTAAAAGTGCTATTGTAAATGCCCTAAATAATAATCATCCCATTATTTTAAATGTAGGACCAGGTGATTTTACTAGTAAAGGTCATTATATTGTTTTAACTGAAGTAGTGAATGGTTTATTTAAAGTAAATGATCCCAATAGTATAAAAAATAGTAATAAATTATGGGATTATGATGATATAAAGAATCAAATAAAAAATATTTGGGAATTTTATATTTGAAAGTAGGTGTTTAAATGAATATTTTAGTTGTTGATGATGAAAAAGAAATCGCTGATTTAATTGAAATATATTTAACAAATGAAAATTATCATGTTTATAAATATTATGATAGTAAAAACGTTTTAAATGATATCGATAAATTAAAAATAGATTTAGCAATATTAGATGTGATGATGCCTACTATAGATGGTTTTCAATTATGTAGTATTATAAGAGAAAAGTATACTTTTCCCATTATCTTTGTAACTGCTAAAGTTGAAGATATTGATAAGATTAGTGGTTTATCGATTGGAGCCGATGATTATATTACCAAACCTTTTCAACCTTTAGAACTAATTGCGAGAGTTAAAGCCCAACTTAGAAGATATAAAACTTATAATAAAACAAATGATGATAATATTATTGATTTTAGAGGTATAACCATTAATAATGATACCCATGAATTTATCTTTGAAGATGAACCAATTGAACTTACCAAAACTGAATTTTCTATTCTCTGGTGTTTATGTCAAAATAGAGGTAATGTTGTTAAAACAGAAGATTTATTTATGAATGTATGGGGAGAAAAATATTTTGAAAATGATAATAATACCATCATGGTTCATATAAGACATTTAAGAGAAAAAATGCATGATACGAGTAAAATACCAAAGTATATAAAAACAGTATGGGGAGTGGGGTATAAAATTGAAAAATAAACTATTAAATAAATTATTTATTAAATTTTTAATAAAAATAGCATTATGGACTATTATTTGTCCTTTTGCCATTTTATTTCTTAGTGAATTTGTAGACTATTTAGTTAATGTTGCTGATTTTCAATTCATATATGCTATATCACCTAAAATTTATTATTTTTTTCAAGGAATTCATAGGAATATGGATGAAGATATGTACTTATTTATTGGTTTATTTAGTTGGTTAATTGGTATAATTATTATCGTGTTCTTATTTGTAAAAAAATTATTTAAATTATTAAACGCTTTATCTAAAGCATCTCAAGATATATTAAATAATGATATACATTATATTGAACTCCCTATTGAATTTCAAGATTTACAAAAACAAATAAATACGATTAAAACGGAATCAATTAAAAATGAAAATTTAGCTAAAGAAAATGAACAAAGAAAAAATGATTTAGTTGTATATTTAGCTCACGATTTAAAAACTCCTCTTACTAGTTTAATTGGTTATTTATCCCTTCTAAGTGAAATTAAAGATATGCCAAGTGAAAAACGAGAAAAATATATTGATATTGCTTTAGATAAATCTTATAAATTAGAAGATTTAATTAATGAATTATTTGAAATAACAAGATTTAATTCAGAAACTATTCTTTTAGAAAAAGTAGATATTAATTTAAATATTATGTTAGAACAAATTATTGATGATTTTTATCCTACTTTAAAAGAACAAGATAAAGAAATAATATTAAATAGTAAATATAAATATTTTGTTGAAGGAGATTCAGATAAATTAGCCAGAGTATTCAGTAATTTAATTAAAAACGCTATTTATTATAGTACAGATAAAGATATAAATATTAATGTTAGGAAGATAAAAAATCAAGTAGAAATAGTAATCAGTAATAAAGGTGATGTCATTCCTAAAGAAAAATTAAATAAAATCTTTGATAAGTTTTATCGTATCGATACTTCAAGAACTACGAAAACCGGTGGTAGTGGACTAGGTCTTGCTATTGCCAAAGAAATAGTTGAACTACATAAAGGTTCAATAAAGGCTACTAGTGATAAAGACGCTACCAAATTCTATGTAACTTTACCCATTAAGGAAGAAATAAGTTGATTATTTCTTCTTTTAATTTTATAATTTAAGTGGTGATTTTATTTGGAAACAATACCATTTAAAAAAAGTGATTTAAAAATATTATTATTACATAATCAATATAATGACATGCAAAAATTAGAAAACATAGGTCATGAACTAGGCTTAAATATTACATGCATTTTAAATGATAAAAAATCTACAATAAAGAAAAAAATTACTACAGAGTTAGATAATTATGATATTGTTATTATTAATAATTCAACAAACATAAATTTTATAAATGAATATTTAGAAAAGAATAAAAATAGTTTAAAATTATTTTTAAGATATAAGTATCAAGACTATTATTCTTTTTATCGAACTTCTTATGGCTCTAATATAATACTAGAAAGATTTTATAGTAATATGCCAACTGATATTATTAGTTTTAATATATTAAATAGTAATGATAAGATTTCTAATATATTTAAAGCTATAATTACAAGTTCATTAAATATATATAATGATAATTTTAGAAAAATAGAAGATTTAAATTTTAAATCATATCAAGAATATGATGAAGCGTTTAAATTATTTGAAAAGAAAGAATTATTAGAGGAAGAATCATATTTAAAATTGCACAAAGAATTTATTGAGATGTCTAATTTAATTTTGTTATATTTAAATTATAAAAAACAAGGTTATATTAAGAGTGAATTGGAAGATTTAAATATTAGTTATGATGAAAATGGTAATATTAATATAAAAAATACTTATCAAAATAATATTTATGGCATTTTAATATTAGATAAATTATATCAAGAATTTAATGTAAGAGAGTTTTCATTACAAATGTATACTGAAGATAATAAATTATTATTTGATAAGAGGTTAGCTATTTATACTGATGCTTATAAATTAACAACTAAAACACCACCAAAACCAAATATAGAAGAACAATTAATAATTAAAGATATCATAAGTAAAGTAAATAATATTTTAACTCCTATTTTAGAAGAAGCAGTTGTCCATAAAAGTAAAATAGAAAAAGAAAATAACGAAAAATTGAAAAGAAAAAAATAATTTTTGATATAATTAAAGTGGGATGATTAATTATGAATAATAGGAATAAATACTTAGTTATATTAATAATAATTAGTATACTAACTTTAAGTGTTTTTGGTATACTTATTTATCTAAATCATGATGATAAAAATAATGAATTAGATAATAGTGAAATTGTCAACAAAGAAAACGAAAATAATAATAACAGCATCGAAGCAAATCCAAAAAAGGAAGAAGAGAATAAGGAGGATATAATTATTACTGAGTTAAAAAGTGAAGAGTATTTTATTCAAAATAATTTAGATAGATATTTAAGTTATAAAGGTATTCATCCAGAAAAAAGTAATAAAGATATTATTGCGGATGTAAATAGTAATATAGATAAAGATTTTTATACGGACATAAAAAGTAGTGATTTAGATAAAGGAATACTTGTTATAGTTAATAAATATCATGCTCTAACTAAAGATTATGTACCTGATTTAGTGACGATGGAAAATACTTATACCGGTGTAGCTGGAGCTAAAATGCAAAAAGAAGCTTATGAACATTTTAAAGAAATGGTTGATTCAGCCAAATTAGAAGATATTAAATTATTTAATGTTTCTGCTTATCGTAGTTATAATACCCAAAATACTTTATATACTAATTATGTTAAAAGAGATGGAGTAGATGGAGCAGATCGTTATTCAGCAAGACCAGGACATTCTGAACATCAAACAGGACTAGCATCAGACATAAATACCGCATCATCTAAAGATCATTTTGAAAATACTAAAGAATACTCTTGGTTAATAGCAAACTCTTATAAATATGGGTTTATTTTAAGATATCCAGAAAATAAAGAATATCTTACAGGTTATAAGTTTGAACCATGGCATTATCGTTATGTTGGGGTAGAAGTTGCAACCTACATTCATGAACATGATATAACATATGATGAATACTATGCTTATTTTGTTGAAAATAATTAGGTAACAACTAATTATTTTTTTTATTTACTTATTTTATCATTGGTATTATAATATACCTTACTGAAAAGAGGGAAAAAATGGAAAATGATATAAATGCTTGGTGGAATGAACAAGTAAAAGAATATCAAGATAATGATTTAAAACAAAAGAAAATAATAGACTTTAAATTCAAATGTAAAAAAGATTTAGCAGCTAGAATGAATTGTCAAGATTTTAATGAATTAAGAAATGTATGGGATTCATTAAATAATAAATACAAAAAATATAAAAAAGGTAAAGATAATGTATGGGAAATGGCTAAAAAACAAAAAGGATTTTATAAAACATATGATTTTACATATACTGTAAAAGTAATGCAAAGTATTCAAACTATTAATAATATTGTAAATAGTATTGATATTAATAAAATTAGTGAAGATTTATGTAATCAAATTTTTTTGGCAGCAGCTGAAAGTGAAGTAATATTTGAAAGAATAATTGATTTAGATATCTATTTTAATATGGAGCTAATTTATGATGATGAAGATTTCTTCTTTGATGAAGAAAAATATTATACATTATGTAATAATTTAGTTTGTGCATATTTAGATAAAACTGAAGATTTATTAAACGAATTAAAACATAATTATGAAGTACAAGATGTTTTGAAAAGAGTATTGAAATAGGAAGGTAATAAAAATGACTAGAAAAATGATTAATGAAGAATGGTTTGAAAAACAAAAAAATAAGTATTTAGATTCTTTAGCGGGTTTTGAATTTTCAAAACAATATAAGGAAAATAAAGAAAAAATTTTAGATAAGTTAAAATCTGAATTTAGGTGTATTTTTAATTGTAGTTCTTATGATGAGTTAGAATTTATTGTTAGACAAGTCAAAGATGATAATTATCAAAAATTTGTTAATGATAAATTAAAAAACATTAATCTTTATGATAAAAGCTTTCAAAAAAAAGTTGAATTTATGAAATCAATTAACTTAGCTAAAATGATACAAAATATTTTCGATAGTTATGAAAATAGATTTTTAACAAACGAACGTAGTATGATTACATTTTTAAGAGTATATACTTTAAGTGATACAATATATCGTGATGTAATTGATTTAAACTTATATTTTGGTATGGAATTAGCTAAATATGAAAGTGTTATTTTTACAGAAGATGAAAGACAAGCTTTAAATTTATATAATAGTTTGTATGATACATATTTAGAATATTATCAAAGATTTGTTTTAACACTTCCAGAATCAGAATTAAAACAAGAATTAGAAGAAATACCTAATGAATTAACAAAAATAGAAACAGTGACTATAGAAATAGAGAGAAAAACATTTGGCAAAAATTTTTTAAGAAGAAACAAAAAAATACGATAAATTGACTATCGTATTTTTATTATACCTATATCTGTATCAATATTATTAATATTATATAAGAATAAAACATTTTTTATATTATTATCTTTGATATAATCACTAATATTTAAATTATAATATCTAGGATCAATAACTATAATTATTTGGTAATGATTAGCAATAAGAGGAATAAAGGAATTAGCATAACTATCTTTAATTATTAATAACTTTTCCTTATTATCTATTTTATTATTAGTTATTTCTATTATAGGTTCATTATTTCCTAAAAAATATGAATATTTATCTTTTTCTTTTAAATACTTTTCTTGATAAAAATCATCAGTTATTTTATTCAAATATTTAATTGTTACATCATAATCTAAAGTATTTATTTTATAAATATCATCAGCATATTTTTTATCGGTAAATACTTTAGAATATAAAGTACCTAAAAAATTATCACTTACTTTCGTAATATTTAAATCATCTAAATTATAATAAGTTATATTATTATCTATACAGTATTGTTTATAAGCAAAGTAGGCACCATAACTAGTCCAGTGATGATCTGTTTTATAAAATAATTGATAATTATCTTTTTCTTCCTTTAATATATTGTAAATATCAATTGTTTTAAAATTCAAATTATTATAATAATAATTAATGATATCTAATTCACTTTCATTAATATTATGTTTAGGTAATTTATCTTCATTTATACTAGTTGATGTCGGACTTAATAACATCTCTATATTAATATTAGGATTATTATTTTGAAATTTATTTAATGTCTTAATTATTTTATCTTGATTAACATTTGTTTTAAATCGATTAATTAAATAATGATCTTTAGCAATATAAACATCACTAATCATTTCTTGTCCACTTAATAAATAAGCTTTAGTTTTTAAAGATACGAAATTATCTCTTAAAGGGAAGTGATCAGTTGTATAATTTTCTAAACTAGGAATATATGTACCTTTAAATAATTTATCAATACTAAACTTGGGAAACTCAGTTAAATATCTAAATTCATTTTCCGAAAAATCTTTTTTAGGAAGAAAGAAAAAGGTAATAGAGAATCCTAAAATAATTATTGAAATAGTAATTGCAATTAATTTATAAACTTTTTCCATAATTAAAATCTAAAGTACAAGAAGGGATTATAAGTATCACTCACAAGATAAGAAATTGTTATGATAAATAAGATAAGATAACTTATAAAGAAGATTGTACAATATACTCCTTTCCATTTACTATTTGTAATTTTTTCTTTAATAATTTTACTAACTGGCATTGATAATATTATTGCAATAATTAAAGTAATACCATAATTTCTAATAAAGAAATAGAAATCATTTTGAATAAATGTATTAGTAAAAATATTTTTAGTAAAATTAATTAAGATATTAATATCGTCAAAGGCAAATATTAACCAACCAATCAATATTAAAATAATACTATATAGATGTTTAAAGAAGTTAGGTAATTTTTCTAAATATTTTTTTAAAATAAATTTTTCTATTAATAAAACTAAACCAAAATATAATCCCCAGAAAATGAAATTCCAACTAGCACCATGCCAAAGTCCAGTTAAGAACCAAACAATTAAAATATTTCTGATATTTTTTATAACACTACATCTTGAACCACCAAGGGGAATATAAACATAATCTTTAAAAAATGATGATAAAGATATATGCCATCTCCGCCAAAACTCTGTAATACTTTTAGAAATATAAGGGTAGTTAAAGTTTTCTAAATAAGTAAATCCTAACATTTTACCAATACCGATAGCCATATCACTGTAACCACTAAAGTCAAAATAAATTTGAAAAGCAAAGGCAATAATACCTAAGATAAGGGTAAGAGATGAATAACTAAGATAATTAGTAGATACCTCTAAAAATAGAGAGCCTAAAGTATTAGCAATTAAAACTTTTTTAAATAGACCTTCTAAAAACCTAATAAAACCATTAACATAATTATTAAAACTAATATCTCTATGATGTAGTTCTTCACTTATGGTGTCATATCTAACTATAGGCCCTGCGATTAACTGAGGAAACATCGAAACATAAGTCATAAAGTTAAGAAAATTCTTTTCATATTTAATGTTACCTCTAAAAACATCAATTGTATAACTCATTGTTTGAAAAGTAAAAAAGCTAATGCCAATGGGAAGAGGTAACAGAAGTAAAGGTATATCTAAATTAAATAAACTATTTAAATTAGTTATTAAGAAATCACTATATTTAAAAAATCCTAGTAAAGATAAATTAACTATAATAGATTCAATTAAAATGAGTATTCTTTTTCTTTTATTTTTAATTTTATTTAATAATAAACCATTAATATAATCAACTAGGGAAGAGAAAAGCATTAAAATAATATATACTGGTTCACCCCAAGCATAGAATATTAAACTAAAGATTAGTAAAATAAAATTCTTTAATTTATAAGGGACTATATAATAAATTATTAAAAAAATAGGCAAAAAGAAAAAGATAAACGGAATGCTACTAAAAACCATATATTTATCCTTTCTTTATTTTATTAATTATTTTTCTTCAATTTTGGCATCTTTTATAATATCAAATACAGCATCATTATCTTTAGAAATTACATAAATAAGATAATCACCATATTCTTCTTCTAATCTATTTTTTACTAAATCATATTGATCTGGTAAATAAGTTTTCCATTGTTCTTCTAATTTAGCCATGTAATCATCCATTTTTTCTTGAACATCTTTTGTTTTACCTTTAGCAGGTTTTAAAATAACTAAACTATTAGAATTAATTACCATCATTGGTACTTTCGCTAAATATTCATCAACTAAATCTTTTTCAATACCAAACTTGTCAGTAAATTCATCTTCAGAAACATCCATTAAATTATTGAATACTTTACTATGAAGTTTTTTAACTTCATTAAGTAAATCTTTACTATTATCTGCAATAATATAAATTAAATATTCTTGATATTCTTCATATGTTAATTTAGATTTAACATCTTTCTTTAGACTATCAATGTATTTATCAATAGCAGTTTTAACTGTTTCCTTTTGATCTTTAGCAGGTTTAATAATGAAATACATTGCTGTTTTCTTTTTATTAACAGCTACATTAGATTCTTCAATTGCATCTGAATCTAAATTAATATTAAATGTTTTCTTTAAATCATAAACACTACTTAATCCTTCAATTTTATCATCTAAATAATTAGCAGCACTTACTCTTGCAAATTCATCAAGTTCTAATTTAGTAACATTTTCTCCAATCTCTTTTAAATTTAATTCAAAATGTTCTTTGCCACATCCTGTAACTAAAAGAACACAAACCAATGTTAAGCATAATAATTTTTTCATAAACTCCATCCTTTCAACTAATGCACTTAACTTCTTTTGCATTCACTATTATTGTAACACACTATTATAAATAAATAAACAAATACCTAAAAAGATTGGAATTTTAAAGTATTTATAATATAATTATTTTATAAGGTTGGGTGATGGTTATGCAAGATGTTAATGACTATAAAATATATATAATTTTAACCTATACAGGAACTATTTTATCATTTATAATTAAACTATTTACAAAAGCTAAATATACTCATGCTTCCATATCTTTAGATGAAAACTTAAATAAAATGTATAGTTTTGGTCGAATTAATCCTTACAATCCTTTTGTTGGTGGTTTTGTGCATGAAGGTATAAATAAAGGTACTTTTAAAAGATTTAAAAATACTCACTGTCAAATATATTATTTGAATGTTACTATGAATGAATATAAAGAAATAGAAAATATAACAAATAATTTTTTAGATAATCAAGATAAATATAAATTTAATGTTTTAGGCATGTTTTTAACACATTTAAATATTAAATATAAAAGAGATAAGTATTATTATTGTTCAGAATTTGTTAAATATGTTTTAGAAAATGCTAAAGTTAATATAGAATTACCCAATATTACAAAACCTAATGATTTTCAAGACGTTAAAGAATTAAAATTAGTGTATAAAGGTAAATTAAAAGCATATCGTTAAATAAAAAATTATAGTATAATTAGAGTAATGGAGTGAAAATAATGTTTTTTAGAAAGAAAAAAATAGACAATTTAGTGGCAGCACCCTTAAATTATTGGGAAGAAAAATCTTATTTTTTAGTAATAATAGATCATGATGAGAATATTCTTGCAAATATTGCCAAAAATGTTACAAAAATAAAGAATTTAAAAATAAAAAATGAAAATTTTTCAACTGATGAAGGTGTTTTTATCCTTAATATAGAATATGAAAATGAACCATATGAAGTTGGCTTTTATTTAAATAGTTTTACTATTCCAGAGTATTATTTAAATAAATCTGTTAGTTTTTCTAAAGAAGAAATTGCTAAACTAAGAGATGCTAAAATGGCATTAACTATTTTTATGCCTTTTTCTAATAATCCTAAAAAATCTTATCACTTACAGTTAAAAATAGCGACGATGGTGGTTTCTGATTCTATCGCTATAATGGATGAAAGTGGGGAAAAATTAATTTCCTTTAGATGGGCTAAAATGGCCGCTAACTCTAAAATATTACCAAGTTCCCACGATTTATTCACAATTCAAGCTGTTAATCATAAAAGTGGAGAAGTATGGTTACATACCCATGGACTTTGTCGTTGTCATTTAACTGAGTTAGAAATACTTGGCTCAAACCAAAAGAACTTTATTAGTCATTATAATTTACTTACAACTTTTGCTTCTTTCTTAATTGATAAAAAAGATGAATATTTTAAAAATAATTATGCTAATATAGGTATCCTTATTAATAGATCTCCAGTTATTGCTACTTATATCCCTTGGACGGATGCTTTAAAAATATATAATAATATTAAAATAGGTTCTGTAGTAGATCGTGTAAATGGTCATAATAGTGATACCAGTGTTGTCTTTTTATATAAAGATGAAGTAGATATTCAAAATCACATATTAAATAAAATAGATATTTATAATGATTACTGGAGTGATAATCCGATATTCTTCATTAGTGATGAAGAAACAACAAGAATGAGTAGACTTTCAAAGGAAAGATTTAATTATGTTAAAAAAGTTTTTAATGATAAAGATGTTGAAGTAAATGTTAAAATAGGTTTACTAGTAGATACAAAAGATAATTATGAACATATATGGTTTAAATTATTAGAAATAAATGATGATAAAATTAAATTAGAGCTAATTCAAGATCCATATGATGTTAAAAATATTCATAAAGGAGATATTGCTTGGTATAATGTAAGTGATATTACTGATTGGATAATATTTACGAAAGATATGACAATTGATCCTAATAATGTTTATTTATTAGATATAAAAGAGGAATTATGAAAATAGAGAGAAGAATATTAATTTATAGTATGTTCAATAATTTAATAATAGCTATTATTAAATTAGTTGGTGGTTTAATTTATGGTCTTTCTTCTTTATTTGCTGATGGTATGCATACATTTAGTGATTTTATTACAGATATCATTAGTTTTATTGCCTCCAAAATATCTAAGAAAAGACCTACTAAGTATCATCCTTTTGGTTTTGGCAAAGTAGAATATTTAACTAATCTTTTTGTTGGTATTATCTTACTCATTTTAGGGTTATATATTATCATTAGTAGTTTCTTTAAAAAAACTATTATTCCCCCATTATCATTATTAATATTATTATTTATAACTCTAATATTAAAATTAATTGCTATAGTGATTATGCATATTGTTGGTAAGAATATAAATAGTAATTTATTAATAACTTCCACCGAAGAATCTAAAGCTGATTTATATTCCACATTTGGTGTCATAATTATTACTATTTTATTACAATTTACAGATAAATTACCAATTTTAAAATATGCTGATTTAGTTGGTTCTATTCTCATTGGTTTAATTGTTTTAAAAACAGCATTTAAAGTTATTGTTGATAATTCTTTATGTTTAATTGGGGAAGTAGATGATAATAAAGAAATAAAAGATAAATTAAAAAAGATAATTAAAGACATAGATAAAATAGAAGATTATGAAATAGATTTAATTAAGTATGGTTCTTATTATCGTTTGCAATTAACCCTAGAGTTAAGTTCTGATTTAAGTTTAAGAAAAGTAACAAAAATTGTTAATAAATTAAAAAAAGAGATAAAATATAATAAAGATTTAAAAATAAAGTATATAACAGTATATGTTAAAGATGAAAGTAATTAATAGAAAGAAGGTAATAATATGTGTACTGCAATATCTTATAAAACAAAGGATGCTTATTTTGGTAGAAATTTAGATTTAGAATATTCTTATATGGAAACGGTGACAATTACACCAAGAAATTATGAATTTAATTTTCGTAAATTAAATTCCATAAAAAATCATTATGCTATGATTGGTATGGCTTATGTTAGTGATAATTATCCCTTATATTATGATGCCATCAATGAACATGGTCTTGGGATGGCTGGTTTAAATTTTCCTAATAATGCTTATTATTTTGAAGAACAAAAAGATAAAAATAATGTTGCTCCTTTTGAGTTTATTCCTTATATTTTATCTCAATGTAAAACAGTTAAAGAAGCAAAAGAATTACTAGAGAATATTAATTTAGTAAATATTAATTATAGTGATAAATTACCTTTATCACCACTTCATTGGATTATTGCTGATAAAAATGAAACAATTACAGTTGAATCAGTTAAAGAAGGATTAAAAATTTATGATAATCCCGTGGGAGTACTTACTAATAATCCAACATTTGATAAACAGATGTGGAATTTAAATAACTATATGAGTTTATCACCATTGCCACCACAAAATAACTTTTCTAGTAAATTAGAATTTGATACTTATAGTCGGGGTATGGGAGCGCTTTTCTTACCTGGTGATTTATCTAGTGCTTCTAGATTTGTTAAAGCCACATTTACCAAAATGAATTCAGTTGCCAAAGAAGATGAAAATTCTAGTATTAGTCAATTTTTTCATATTTTAGAGTCTGTTTGTCAACAAAGAGGTTGTGTTATTATGGGTAAAGATGAATATGAAATAACTATTTATAGTTCTTGTTGTAATCTTGATAAAGGAATTTATTATTATAAAACTTATGATAATAGTATGATAAGTAAAGTTGATATGCATAAAGAAAACTTAGATAGTGATAAACTTGTAAGTTATGAATTAATTGAAGAAGAACAAATATATAATCAAAATTAAAAAGGATGGTTATTATGGAAAAAAGAAAAAAAGACATTGTTAAAATGTTATTAAATCAAAATTTAGATGAAAAAGATGAAGAAGAAATGATGGAATTATTAATCGATAGTCCTATCTCTTTAGATGTTGATAAAGAAATTGATTCTAAAATGACATTTGGGGATAGAGTAGCTGATAAGTTATCAGAAATCGCTGGTAGTTGGACATTCATAATCTTATTTTGTCTATTTCTATTATTTTGGATTATTTTAAATGGTGTAGTTTTAATTAATGGTATCGATCCCTATCCATTTATTTTGCTTAATTTATTGTTGTCTTGCTTGGCAGCACTTCAAGCACCAATTATAATGATGAGTCAAAATAGACAATCTAAAAAAGATACAATTCGTAATAAGAATGATTATCGTACTGATTTAAAAAGTGAATTAATTTTGGAAGAATTACATGATCATATTGAAAAAGTTTTATCTAATCAAAAAGAAATATTAAAATACTTAAAAGAGTTAAATGAAGAAGACATAAGTAAAAAGAGTAATAAAAATGATTAAAAAAATATTACCAATTATATTAATATTTTTAGTGGGAGGAATTATTTTAATGCTAATATTTAATAAGAATAATGATACTAAATTAGAAGAAAATAAAATATTTTTAACCATTGATAATACTAAGTAGAAGTTTTACTAGAAGATAATAACGCTACTAAGGAACTTGTAAAAAGATTAAAAGAAGAAGATATTATTATCTTAGGAAAAGAATATGGTGGTTTTGAAAAAGTTGGATCTCTTGGTTTTGATTTACCCAAAGATGATAAAAAGATAACAACAAATCCCGGTGATATCGTCTTATATGAAGGAAGTAATATAAGTCTATTTTATAATTCTAATTCTTGGAGTTATACAAAAATTGGTCATATTAATATCGAACAAGAAAGATTACAAACTATTTTAGGTGATGGTGATAAAGAATTACATTTTTCTATAGAGTAGAGGTTGTAACATGAATAATATGGGTAACTTTATAAAAAGTTTAAGAGAAGAAAAAAATTGGACACAAGAAGATTTAGCAAATAAAGTTTGTTATAGTAGAGAAGCTGTATCGAAATGGGAACGAGGAAGATGTGAACCCGATATAGAAGTGCTAAAAAAATTAAGTACATTATTTGATGTTAAAATAGAAGAGTTAATTGCAGGAAAGAAAAATCCCAAAGAAGAAAGTGTAGCAGTTAATTTATATACTAAAAATAGTGTTATTAAAAAGAAATTAAAAATAGTTATAACTATATTAATTTTAATTGTATTTTTAATATTTACTTTTATCTTTGCATCTTACTATGTTAAAGAGTATCGCTCAGTTAATATATATGATATGTATGGAGTTGGTAAAAGTTACAATGTAAGTAATGGTTTAATTACAAAAACCAGAGATAGAATATGTATAAAATTTGATTTAGTATCTAATTATGGCACTAATAATATGAATAATAAAATTACAAAAATTGAGTTATATTATAAAAATAATAATCAAGATATATTATTAAATACTGAATATGTTAACGATACATTTATTATTGACAAAGTTAATAATGATAATTTAATTGACTTTAAAAATTTTGATAATTATGTAAATAATTTTTATATTAGACTTTATTTAAAAAGTGATATTATTGAAGATATTAAATTAAGAATTGAAGATACTATTATTAATGATTCAGTAATATATAGGTAATGGTCTTAAAAAGACCTAGGTTATATAAAACATATATGTTAAGATTTCCTTGAGAGAGGAGGATATTCATGAATAAAAAGGTATATTTAATAATTGTTATTAGTTTTTTAACGGGTGTCATTTTAAGTAGTAGTGTATTTTTAATCTTTAATAATCATAACAACGATAATAAAGTATCAAATAATAATAATGTAAATAATAATGAAGTAGATAAAAATAATAATAATAACAATGAAGAAGATAATAATAAAGAGGACAATAATATAGAAATAAATGATAGTGAAGATTATGAAAAATTAGCTAATGGTTATTATGAAATAGCAAAAGATGTTTATACTTATATTAAAGAAGATGGTAATAATTTAGTTGATGCAATGACTAATCAAGTTATTTTTGACACGAGTAAAAAATATGCTAAAACTAAACTAGAAAATTTAGATTTTTTTAATGATTTAACTGTTGATAATCCAGATTTAGATGAATATTTAAAATATTTTTTCTGGTTTTTTAGAGAAGAAACAAAGACTAGTTTTAGTAAAGAAGATATGTCAGTAATTTTATCTTTTGTTGCAGATATGACAGATACGCCAAGAGATAGTGAATATATTAAGAATTTAGCTAAAAGATATTTTAATGTCGATAATTTTGAAATGATACCTGGTACTTATACAACTTTATTTTCTAAATATGATCTAGAAAAATATACAATTATGAAGAAAAATGGTTATTATGTCATGGGTGGATTAGAACCTACCGATTTTGATTTAAAATATGATGCATATATGACAGATATTAAAGTAAATGGTAATAAAGTAACTATTTATTATGATTATGCTACCAATGGTGTAGTTGATACTGGTTGTTATAGTGAAAATTTAAGTCAAAAAGAAAAAGAAGAATGTCGTGTAGGTACTTATGAGTTAGAAATAACTATGGATAAAGATAAGCAAATATTTGCTGTCGATAAAATGATATATACTAAGACAAAGTAAAGAGCAATCTTTACTTTTCATTTACACTAAAATTGACTTTCAAAATAAATTGTAATATATTTTAATTAAATAGAGGTGGAGATATGAAAAAGAAAATAATAATGGGGTTATTGACTATTGTGGGAGTTATTTTGTTAGATACAATTGTAGCAATGGTTTTAAATCAAAGTCCTATTTTAAGTATTAAAAAAGAAATAGGTAATAGTTATGTAAAACAAGGTATATTAATTGATACTTATTTCTGTGTTAAAGATAGTGATTTAGTAACTGTCAGTTGGCATTTTAAAACTTCTAAGTTTGCTTGTCAAACTAATAAAGTAGAAGATATTGTCGATAAAACTACTGCTATGAGTGATTTTGCTTGTGATGAAGCATTAGAAGAATTTTATACTGATGATGAATACCATTATTATTATCCGTGTCAAAAAAATAACTATGTTGTAGTTAAATATACTGATGGAACTGAAAAGACAGTTAAAGAAGCTTTAAAAGAAAAAGCAATAACAATTGCCGATTTAGATGAACATAATATTTCTTATATTAAGAAAGAAAAAGAGATAGATAATAAATGTTTAAAAGATTTACTTGAGGGTTATATTACAACAGAAAAAGTAACGTCGAAAGAAGTAAAACTAAGTAAAATTATTAGTACTAGTTTAAAGAAAGTAACTTATTCTTATGTTTCTAAATCCAAAGCAGGTATTATAGCTATTGTTAATACAACTGATAGTAAAGTAATAGAGTCTTTAGATAAATATATGGATAAAAATTATAAAGGTTATAAAAAAGATGTTAAAAATAATTATACAATTTATGTTTATAATAATAATGAACTTGAAGATGAAATAATTGATATAGATTCTTGCTTAAAATAGTAAATGAATAATTTACTATTTTTATATAATAGGAAAGTCATACAAACTTTTTGTTCTAACTCTAGGAATATTTCCTGTAAATTATTAAATATTTATATTAAGATTTAAACATGAAATGGAGAAGTTATGAATCAAGAAAAAATAGGAAAATTTATTGCGGAATGTCGTAAAGAAAAAAAGTTAACTCAAGAGAAGTTAGCAGAAATTTTAGGAGTTACAGAAAAATCAATAAGCAATTGGGAAAATGGCCGAAATATGCCTGATCTTACTTTGTTTAAACCATTATGTGAAGCATTAGGTATAACCATTAATGAACTTTTAAGTGGAGAAGTAATAGATAATAAAGATTATCAAAATAAATTTGAAGAAAATGTTATTAATACCATAAATTATAATAATAATAAAAATAGTAAAGTAAAAGAAATAATGGGTATTATTTTACTAATTTTAGGTATCTTATTTGTTATATGTGGTTTTGCTATTTTTAAAAGTGAAAGTAGTTTTAGTACCATTTTTATTGTTCTAAGTGCTGTTTTTATCTGGACCGGATTAATTCAAATAACTAATAAACTAAAATATTTAAAAAAAATATTAATCTCTTCTTTAGTATTTATTACTTATTTATTTGTTATCTTTTTTGTTGATTACTTAGCAGTTTTACACAATAATATTCCCCCAAGACTAAATTACGAAAAAGAATATTATGATAATATGATTATTTATAAAAATCCTTTTTATAATGTTTTTAGAATTAATAAAGATACTTCTATGGAATATTATTTAATAGATTTAAAGAAAGAATATAATAAAGATAATGTTCCTATATCATTATTTAATCGTAATAAATCAGGTATAGATAATATTATAAAGTATAAATATAAATATTTTAATAATCAAAGTAATACTAATAATTTAATTAAAGATTTACCAATGGGTGAATATTTTAAGGAAGCTGAATATGATAATGACAATAGTAGATTAACTATTAATTATGAACTTACTGATTATCAAATTGATTATAATTTTAAAGCTACATTTCTTTATAATATCGTTTCTTTATTTTCTTTACTTGATAATTTAGAATATATTACTATTAATGTTAGTGATTTTAGAGGATTAGAAGATATTACTATAACTATTGATAGAGATACAATATATAATAATTATTATGGCTTTAAATATATCATTAGAAATGGAATAGATAAATATTATTTTAATGAATTTTTAGAGAAAAAATTAAATGATTATTATTTTGTAACAGATACTTTTAAAACTTTAATAATGGATACAGCCTTTGATAAAACAGTTAAAATAGAATCAGTTATTTATAAAGATGAAGAATTTGAAGTAATAAAAACAATTAATGATTCAGATACTTTAAATAAAGTATTAAATATCTTAAGATCAAGTAATGCGATTCCAAATGGTTCACTTATTACTTTAGAGGGATCTAACTCATCAATCTATTTATATAATAGTGATAATGAAATAGTTTTAAAATTAAGATTATATAGTTTAACTAATTGTTTTGGTATTTCAGGAAAAGAATATTGTATGGATAATAAAGATGAATTTTATTCTTATATAAATTAAGAAATATTTAATAATTTATTAAGATTAATTTAATAATTAAATAATAAGATTAATATATAATTATTTTGGAAGTGGTGAGAATGAAAAATAAAACTAAAGCCAAAATATTTTATACTACTAGTATAATCTTATTATTTTTTTATTTTGTTTTAGAATTACCTTTTTTTACTTTTTATACTGGTAATCGTTTAATCTTATTATTTTTAATTGTACTTTTTATCTACTTAGGAGGTTTATTTTTAACAAAAGAGTTAAAGAATAATAAACCTATGATAGTAAATTTAAAAATATTTTTTGCTCTTTATATATTACTATATTTAACCCTAACTTTGTTTGATACGATGTGGGGAAGAGGAGGAATAACTTTTAATAATCGTTTTACCTTTAATAATAACTTTGTCCCTTTTAAAACAATTATAAATTTTATAGCTAAATTTGATAGTTTATATGATGCAAATGATATATTATTTAATTTATTAGGTAATTTTATTGCACTTATGCCATTATCTTTCTTTTTACCATTATTTTTTAAGAGCCAAAATAAATTTTCTTACTTTTTATTAACTATTTTAGGTATTACTATTTGTACCGAAACTATTCAAATGGTAAGTGGTATCGGTGTATTTGATATTGATGATATTATTTTAAATACTAGTGGTGCTTTAATTATGTTTTTAATTTTAAAAATTAATAGTTTTAATAATTTTGTTAGAAATATTATATTACTAGAAAAAAATTCAATAGCTAAGAAAGATATTATTAAAATTATTATAAGTATAACTTTAGTATTTATTACTATTTTATCTATAATCTTATATTGTAATTATCTTCATAAAAGAAGCTTTGATAATTATTTATATATTACTAATCCAGAAGTTAGAGTAATAGATGAATATCCCGATTGTAACAATAGTTTAAATATCTTTTATGAAGATGAATATAATACTTATTCATTTTTGTGTTCACCAATTGATCAAATATATATTTTTCTTAATGGTGAAAAATATTTAGTTACAGATGTTTTAGAGGGAAAAACTAAATATAATTATAGTATAAATAGCCTAATAAATAGATTAGATTATTATAATGTTAAATATAAAATAATTCCTAAATATGAAATGATAAATATAAAGATAAAAAATATTATTTATAATAATAGTATAACTTATCCAAATACATCTATTAATATTGAGAATGAGGAATTATTACAAATAATTGTGAATAATTCTAAAATAGATGAAGAATATTCTTATATTAACTTATATTTTAAAGGACTTAAGGAAGGCAATACTAAAGCTGAGATAATATTTAAAGATAGAAATACCAATAAAATATTAGAAAGAAGAAACTATCTAGTTACTATAGACGAAAATTTAAATGTTAATTATACAGCTGAAAATTAAATTTTCATTTGGAATTGTTGACACTTTCGATTTGGTAAGATATAATTATTATTGAGATATAGTAGATTAAATGAATAATAAGGAGTTAGTAATTATGGATAATAATGAAATTAATAATAACGAAAAAGCTTTAGAAACAAAAGAAAACAAATCATACTTTAGTTATAATATGAGAATTACTATATATGTAGTTTTGTTCCTTATAAGTTTTATAAGCTGTTTAGTTGCAGCTAAATATTCTTTTGAATACAATGATGCTTTAGAAGTTGATTATAGTGAAAATCAAAATATTGATTATAAAGTATATTTAAAAGAAAATGAATTTTATGAAGAAGAATATTTAGGAAAGAATATGCTATATGTAGCAAGTTTAATAGATAGAATAGATGTTAATTTGAATTATGATTTTAAAATTGCTAAAGAAATAAATTTAGATTATGAATATAAAATAGTAGGTAACCTTGTTATTAAAGATAGTAATAACCAAAAAACATTTTTTACTAAAGAATATGTGTTAAAAGAACCAAATAAAGGTAAGATAAACAAAGATGAATTTAACATTAATGAAAATGTTGAAATAGATTATGGTTATTATAATAGTTTAGCTAATAGTTTTAAAACACAATTTGGAGTAGATACAACAAGTTATTTAGAGGTTGCTTTAGTAATAAATAAAGATAGTTCTAAAGATATTGTTCCAATAAATGATACAAGTAATGTAATGATTAGTATTCCATTATCTGAAAAAGCAATAGATATTAAATTCCAATCTCAAGATGCTAGTATTATAAGAAAAGCTGTTGCAGATAAAAAATTAGAATTTAATAGTGCTGTTTTTATAGTAGAAGTTGTACTATTGATAATTTCAGTAATCTTAATAAAGAGAATAATTGAATTATTATCTTTATTATCAACTAAAAAAAGTAAATATGATAGTTATTTAGAAAAGATATTAAAAGAATTTGACCGTTTAATTGTGGAAACTACAACTGGTATTAATGAAAATAAAAGTCATGTAATATATGTTCATAAATTTGAAGAATTATTAGATGTAAGAGATACTTTAAAAGTGCCAATCATGTATTACAATATAGTTAAACATCAAAAATGTTACTTCTATGTAAAGAATAACAATGATGTATACTTATTAAAATTAAAAGCCAGTGATATGGAATTAGATAACGATAAATAATTAAAAAATTGCAATTCACGTAGCAATTTTTTATTGTAAATTATTGACACTCGGGGGGGGTATTATATAATTATTTATATAAAATAAGAGGTCAATATGTATAATAAGAGATAT
>CANRQF010000007.1 GCA_947632715.1 uncultured Bacilli bacterium
ATTGATAATATGTTATCTAATTATATTTATGTTGGTGATTATCAACATAGAAAAAGAATTAAAGATGAAGAAACACAGACTTTTAAAAATGTTTGTCCTGCTATTATAGATAGAAAGACATTTGAAATAGTTCAAAAACAGAAAGAAAAAAATCAAAAAAATTATAAAAGAAAATATACTTATATCTTTATGCAAAGTATTATTTGTTCTAAATGTCATAAAATTATGGGTGGTACATCTTGTTCTTCTAAAAGTAAAAGAAAATATATTTACTACCAATGTAATAATTGTGGAATGACTATTAGTGAAAACAAATTAGAAGATAAAATTATGATATTTTTAAATGATATGTTAGATTATTTCTTACTAATTGATAATACTTTTAAACCTTTTTTAAATCAAGATATAGAAAAAGAAATTAAACGATATAAAAAAATGTTAACAGATTTATCTACTAAAGAAAAACGAATTAAAAACGCGTTTGTTAATGGCAACATTGAAGTTAAAGTTTTACAAGAAGAATTAGATAGTATTACAAATCAAAAGAAAGATATTGAATCAAAACTAGAAGATTTAAAGTTTTCAAACAAAAATTTAGATCATAGAAATGATATTAGATTAATAAGCACTTTAAAAGAAATTGAAAAATTAAAATACAAATCTTACTATGTTAGAAAAAATGGTTTATGGAAAAAACTTACTAAAGAACAAAAATATGAACTTATTTACAAATATATTGATACTATTGAAGTTTGCAAAAATAAAGAAGAAATTATTATTAAAAATATTAAAATTAATAGTAAAGAATTAGAAAACTTTGGCTATTTATTTCGTAATGATTGCTTTGATATGGTATTAAATATAAATGAACAAAGTTTAATATTATCAAATGAAAAAACTAAAGAACAAATTGATAACTATATAAAATCATTAAGTGAATTTTATAATATTAAAGCCACTACAATTGATAAAAAATTATTAAGTTTAGATGAAATAAAAACAGACAATGTTTTTCAAATAATCCCTAATAAGAAGAAAAATAAATTAGAAAAGGATTGTATTACTCTACTATCAATAAGGGCATAAATAGTGTATAATTATATTAATTGGAGATGACTTTTATGAAATTACTAAATTTAAATGTATGTATTAAATTAGATAACACTAATAAAATAATTAAATTATTAAAAAATATAGATGCCGATATTTGTACATTTCAAGAAGCAATGAATGGAATAGATGATACTTGTTACGATATGTATAAATCAAAAAATAAACTTGTTGAAATTAGCAATTATCCATTTAATGAATTTGCACCTTTATTTATTGCAAAAGGTGTTTCAAAAAATGGCAAAATTACTAGAGATTTTGGTGGAAATGCGGAACAAGGTTCACTAATATTATCTAAATTTAAAATTAAAGAACATTATAATCAGTTTTACTATAATGAATATCGTTATGAATATGATGCTACTGAATTTAGAGAAAAAGATTGGTGTCGTTCTATTCAAAATGCTATTATAAATATTAATGGCAAAGATTTACAAATAATAAATGTACACGGCATTTGGAATAAAGATAAATTAGGAGACGAAAGAACAAATAAACAGTCAGAATTCATTTTATCAAAAATTAGGTTCGATATTCCATGTATTGTATTAGGTGATTTTAATTTACTACCTAATACTGATAGTATTAAGTTAATTAATGATAAAATGCATAATTTAATAGATGAATATAATATTAAAACAACTAGACCTATATTTGATGATGGTCTTGATAAAGGAAGTATCGTATGTGATTATGTATTTGTAAACGATAAAGTAAAAGTAAAAGATTTTAAAGTTTTAAACAATGATGTTTCTGATCATTTACCTTTACAATTAGATTTTGAAATATGAAAGGAAAGCAAAAATGAAAGAAAAAATAAATGATAGTGATTATGAAGAAATAAGTCCAACTGCTATTGTAACTGCTTATCCTAGAATTTTTACCGATATTCCTTACGAAAAGGAAATATATAAATGGCTTAATACTAATTGTAAAACAGAATTAACTTTATATAAAAATTTAGCTCCAGAAATGGAAGCTAGATATAAATTAACTAATAAATTATTAAATAATTCAAAAATAAAACAGGTATTAGAATTAGCTTCCGGTTATTCTTCAAGGGGACTTATATATTCAAAAAAAGGATATAATTATGTTGAATTAGATTTGGAAAGTATCTGTAAAAATAAATTAAAACTATTCAAAGACATTAACATAATGATTCCAGAAAATTTAAAAATTCTTAGTGGTAATGCCTTAAGAAAAAGTAGCTTTGATGAATGTGAAAAACATTTTAACAAAAAAGAACCTATTGCTGTAATTAATGAAGGTTTATTAAGATATTTAACATTTGAAGAAAAAAAGATAGTAGCAGAAAATATTTATAATATACTTTCTAAACATGGAGGTATTTGGATTACATCAGATGTAACTCCTAAAAAATTCATAAAATCTCAAGATAATGCACTTCAAGATTTTAATAAAAATGTTAGTAAGATAACTTCAAGAAATAATTTAAATGATAGATTTGAAAATATAGAGCATATAAAAAAATTTTTTGGAGATATAGGCTTTGAATTAATTGAAGTTCATCAATTTAATGAAATGAAAGATGAACTATATTCTATAAATAAATTGAATATTATAGACGATAAGATAGAAAAAACACTCGAAGATGCTATTGTAGTAGTTATGAAAATTAAAGATTAAATGAAAAAGTTGAGCAAGAAATTGCTCTTTTTTATTGCTTGAAAGGAGGTGAAATTTATCAATTATTTCTTTGAAATAGTCGTACCACAAGTATTAGAGTATTTTAAAGAAAACGCAAAAGATATACCAAGTTTTCTTCTATTAGAAGTATTATTAAAGAATAAAAATTATGAAAAAGACATTCAAAAAATGTTTGAAAAGTCAGAAGAAATTAGTAATAAGTATTGTAAAAAATAATTAAATTTCTTATCAATTTTAAGAAAAAAATTGATCCGTCGGAGACTAATTTTAACGGGTCTTAGGGGTATCCCCTAACAAGAAAATGGGTGTGTAAACACCATGCTTGATAGTTCATTTTTATATATTAAGTAATCTTGAAATTTTAAAGTCAAATGAAAGGAGAAAAACTATGGAATTTAAATGGCAAGATAACTACTATACATTAAGAAAATATAACTTAACTTATGATGATTTAAAGAAGATAATTAAGAAAGTTTATAAAAGACATCCACTCGAAGATTGGACTTACTTAAGACATCCTTCAAATGGTCAAACTTGGCTATATCTAAATATGGAATTTGTAGAATATTTAGAAGAAGTCTATTTCAATAAGAATGGTTATTATTTAGATTTGGAAATTACATTTTTTGAAAAACAAATTTTAAGACTAGAAAAAGAATTTAATTTAAAACATAGTGAATTTCATTATAAAGATGTTTCACTATACGATTTAAGAAAATATTTTGGAAAAAGCAAAAATGTAATTGGAGTAGCAACTCATAGGATGCAACAACATTTTTCATATCCTTTAAAGTATATTAAAGATGGAAAAGTCTATGTAAAAGCTGAAGGTGTTAAATGGCTTAATGAAAAATATTTTAGAAAATCATATTTAGAAGAATTAGAAAATTATAAATTAGCACTTCAAAAAGCAAAAAAGATTAAACATAACAATTAATTTAAAAAACCTACACTAGTAGGTTCCTTACATAACTGTATTAATAATTTATTTATCAAATTCTAATGTTCCTTGCTTTGGTTCTTTTAAAACTTTATTTACTATATTTTCTGTTTCCATATTATCGTATCTTTCTTTCAAATGTTTTCTTAAAGAGAACATCCTCCTATTAGCTGTTGATACTAATTGATTATATGTACAAGCGGTTATATAAATATTAGATGATTCAATATAAGAATCCATTTTAGATTCAACAGTATCTCCAACAACATAAGATATTATTTTATAATCTCCAATAAATGATTCAGAATATTTTAAAGCATTTGCATAAGATTTTGCCTGATTCATTTCTTCTTCACCAATCTTATATCCGCCTTTTTTTAACTCAATTATTAATATTTTTTTTACTTCTTGAAGATTAGTTTTTTCATTAAAATCTTCAAAATAAAATGGGACTATAGTAGACGTATCAAAAAAAATTAAATCAGGTCTTCTATTTTCTTCTAAAAGTTCTTTATATCCTTTTCCTTTTAATACATCTCTTACTATTGTTTTTAGAGTACGATTAGAAACATACATTTCAGAATCGTATTCTGGCCCGAATAACCATCTTGCTTGTGCAATCAAAGGGTGAAGAGTATGTAACTCATCTGTATCCTTTTGACTACATAATCTACTAATTGCTTCTATTACTAAAATTCTATTGTCTATTTCATCAATTGTCTTTAATATATCTTTTATATCCCAATTATCTAATAGTTTGTTTAATGATTCAATATCTTCCTCTGAGTAACTAGACAATTTTTCCAATAAACTTTTTCCACTTCTAGATTTTTCAATGTTTATAAGAGCACCTACTGCATTATTTAAATTTTCTTGTGATATTTCTGGTTGAGATTCTACCAAATTATCAACAAAGTTAGCTATTTCATATTGTGAATATGGCGAAAGTACTTCTATATCATTTCTCTTAGCTCTGACTATCTCCGTTTTAGTTTCTTCAATTTTTGAACTAAAAATTTGTCTAATAATTTTGTTAACGTATTCTGCTACAGCATCATAAACTTTTTTCATTAATTCAGAATCATAAAATCCTGTCCAATCCGGTTGAACTTCATCAATCAAATCATCGCTTTTAACAATAACCGTATGAGTTTTCGCAAGTCTTGTACGACCATCTCTTATCATTCTATCGCCAAGTTCCCAAGAAGGACTTCCTACTAATCTATTTCCAACCCAAAAAGCAATACCATGATAAACAGATTTAGATCCACTAACATTAGAATTTATTACATACATTTCTAATTTTATACCATCTATTTCTACTGTTTCCTTATTAATAAGGCCTTTATGATCATCTAATTGTACAATATCACCATTAATACAAATCTCAAATTCTGGATCATATAAATATCTAGCAGATAAAATTTGTTTGCAAGCATCAATATTTGGTAAATTTTGAGTTACAAAAACGCTTAATTTAGTACCATGACCAAATTTTTGACTTTCTTCTATATTAGTTAACTTAAAAGCACTATCTCCTTCTGAAAGTGTGACATCACATTTAGTACATTGATTATTTTTCCAGGTCTCAAGTTGATAGTTATTATTAAAGCAAAACATACTATGTCTACCAATACCATTATGACCATAAGCTATTCTTTTTTTATCTTTTATTTCTTCGGGAAAAATAACTTCTAATCCTTGATGTTTTAATCTATTGTAACCTAATGTTAACCATCTTTTTCTTAATTCTTCTAGGCTCATACCAGTACCATCATCTTCAATAATTAATTCTTCATGATAATCTGTTGGAATGGTTATGTTTACTTTTGTTGCGCCAGCATCCCAAGCATTTGCAATTAGTTCTGTTAGTGCAATATCATATCTACTCGTTATGTTTCTATTATTTCTATATAAAAAATCTTCTTCAAATTGTAATCCCATTTGTGTAGGTACCATATTATCACCTCTTGATGAGTATTATACCATTTTTCTTTACATTTTTATATATGTGAAGTAAAATATATTTATCAAGTAATTATGAATTTTATGTTTATTAGGTGTTCATAACCTAACAAGCAATCGCTCCATTTTGTATTTTAGTCGAACTATTTTGGTTCGCTTTTTTATTGCCAAAAAGATACCTAATAAATTGATAATATAATTTTCTACAATAAGTTTTTTTATTTGAATGATATTATTAGATGATAACAATGAAATAATTATGACTAAAAATTATTTAACAAAAGGTGTAAAAATAAACCATTGCTTTTGCAAATACTAATGGTGGAAAGAATTATATGTAGAATGATAATTGTAATATTATTAGAATAGATAATCCAGATAATGATTCAAAATTACTCCGACTTATATATATTTATTTGTAATTTTTTACAACCCTTTTTCTTTATTGAGGTAATATATTCAATATTTATCTAATATAATTTCAAATATTTTATCTCTTAATTTGTCAATTAAAATGTTAAATTTACTTAATTTTTTTAAATTCACTTAAATTTTATTGTAAAATAAAAAAAGAAAGGATATGAATAACTATGGATATAGATGCTAAGTTAACTTCACAATCATCATTAATAAGAGTACTCGATAATAACCAAATATCATTAGAACTTGATAAGTCAATCAGTAGTGCTTCATTTAAATTAAATTTTGATGACAAAGTCTTTGAATATCTTGAAGGTTCAGTTGTGAGCTTACTTAAAATTAACAAAGTTGATACTTCTACTTCAGGTGAAATTATCTATGAAGGAAAAATTAATGGAGGTCAAGGTTCAAAAAAGATTGGTTTTACTTTTAAAGCTTTACAAGAATCAAAATCGACTACTTTCAAAATAACTGATTTAGTTTTAGACAATGAACCAAGTGAACAACAACCAGAATTGATATTAAATACTTTACCATTTCAAATAACTGGTGCTGAAGCCGAAAAAGTAGTAGATGATACTCATCACGATGATGATGAATAATATTGAAAAAAACATGGTGGCAATTTATTTCAATTAATAAATACTAACAGAAATGTTAGCTTTTTTTATTTAAAAAACCGAGCAATTCTAAATACTAAGCTTCATTTTTCAAATTCTTCCCTATTTATCTAAATAATCCTTTAAATCAAAAGTTATTTCACTCATACCACTATAATCTTCATCATCATAACTATAATCTGTATAAAATGTTAAGAATATAAGAAATTTAGTTTTTAAATATCTATTTATTTTAATATCAATTAGTGGTTCTACTCCATTTAAGCCTTTAACATTTAACCAAGTTTCACCACCAAGGAGATATTTGTTAAAATCAACCATTTCATTTTCAGGCAATTTTAACAAATCTTCTAATCTACAATTTAGTTCAAATGAAAAATTATATTCGTCATTACCTATTTTACCATCAATATCAAAACCTAAAGTTTTAAATGATTCACTAGATACCTTTTTACCATTTTCATATTTACAATGTTCTTGAGTTAATAACTCAATATTAACGTTTTCATTCTTAACTTGATTTAATTTAGCAATTTTAAACATAAAACCACTCCTACTTATAATTTTATCATAAAAAGCATTTATTTTTCCGTTTTATCTACTATTATTAAAGGAACAAATACTTCATCATCTGTATAGCCAGCATGTTGAGAAAATAGGGCATCGCTGCCATCTGAAGTTAAACATTTATTAGAATCTTCTGCTATAGCTATAAAATCTCCTATGGCATCATCAAATAATTCATTTGGTACACCATCCCCAAAAATTTTACTTTCTATTATTTCTCTTTTGTTATAAATTTTAAAATACTTTCCAAAAAGTTCATTAAACTTATCAGCAAAAGTATGCAAATATTCTTTCTTTACTTTAAAAGACACAGCTCGTTGTTCTATTGATGGAGTTCTTTCTAACATTTCTAAAAACTCCGGATAATCATTTAAAAATATATTATCAACTTTAATATGACCATGATCTGCTACAATTATAACTAAAGAATTTTTTAAATTTTTACAAAAATTTGCTACTTTTATATCTCTTTCTTTTATAAGATTTTTAACAATCTCACTATCAGCTCCAAATTCATGCATTGTATAATCTGGTTCATCATCATATACATATAAAAATTTCTTACCTTTAATTATTATCTCTTCATCGACAAGTTCCAACACATTATCTAAGTTAGAATATACAGTGGCATTTCCTGCTTTAAAAGGGAAAAACTCTTTAGCATGATATAAACCTTCTTTTTCTATCTCATCTACTATTGTAGTATTAACTAATTTATTCTTTACTTCTAAAAATTCTTCACATACTTCTTCTTTACCTTTTTCACTATTTAAAAATAAAGTTATAGTTTTATCTATTGGTTTTATATATGTATTCCAACCAAGCCAACCATGTTCAATCGGATTCAAACCAGTTCTAATTGATGTTGTGGCTGCCGTTGTAGTAGCAGGAAAAACAGTAGTTATTTCTTTATATTGATTCTTTCTGAAAAATGAATCTTTTTCTAAAGTTCTATCTAATATTCTAGAACCCATTCCATCAAAAAGCATAACAATAACATTATCGGGTTGTTTTTCATCTAATATTTTATCAATATATTCTAGTGATTTATGATGATATTCTATACCAAAATACTTTCTAATAGAGCAAGCTAAATTTGTTAAACATTCGTCATAATTGTTTTTAACTTTCATAATAAAAACTCCTTTAATTAAATATACTTACAACTTCAATCAATCTCATTATACCATTTTGTCAGTATTTACTATATATTTTTAAAAATTATTATTAATTTAATAAAATAGAATTATTTATTTCAATAATAAGTTATCGTATAATATAAAAAGAGGTGTTTTGATGGTAAAATTTACTTGGTTTAAAAATGAATTACCCAAAGACTTAGAAATTAGACAAGTTTATGGTATAGTTTTCTCTGATTCTGGAAATATTCTATTACAAATTGATGATAATAAATATAATTTAACCGGTGGTAAGCCAGAAGTGTTTGATTCTAGTTTTGAAGAAACTTTAAAAAGAGAATATCTTGAAGAATTAAATATTGAGATTAAAGATATTTATTATTTAGGATACTTATTAATTAGTGAAAATACAGAAAAATATGCCCAAGTTAGAATGATTGCTAAAATTAAAAAAATTGGCAATATTAGACCAGATAAAGATAATGGAAAAATTTATAAAAGATTTATGGCAAATATACAAAATGTTAAAAAATATTTAAATTATTCAGGTACTGCTGGAAACGAGTTAATTGATGATGCAATTATAATGGCAAAAGAAAAATATAATATTAATTTTAGTGATAAGGAATACTTTATTTAATATTATATTTCTTTTTAAATTCATTAATATATCTTTTTCTCATTATAGGTAATATTTGAGATGCTATTTCTATGGATGAATCTCTCATACTAGTATTAGTAGTATCTAAAAAAATCAAATTATCTACACTACTTTTAAATAAATCTTGTAATGCTAATAAATTTTCATTATAGTCATCTATATTATCTATATTTAAAAAGCTTCTATTTTCTAATGCTAAACTAGAACTATAATCTCTTTTTAATGATGTAAGTGAATCAGTATAAGTTACTACTAAAAAATCTATTAATTCTTTAGATAAATTAGTATACTTTTCTTTTTGTTCTAAATAAACTTCTTCTTTCATATTGCCGTTTATAAAATGTTTATGATTCCAAATTTGTCTATCATTTAGAGATCTATCTATCAATATTATATCTTTATTTTCTTTTATAGTACTTTCTAACTCCTTATAAACTTCATCAATTATAGCTATATTTCGATCAGAACAATTCATTTTTTCAAAATCATTTTTTAAGTTTTCTTTGTAATATTTAGAAGTAGTAAATTCTTCAATTAAAGAAACATTAAAACTGCCCTTTTTAAAAAAATCATATAAATTATTAATTATGGAGGTTTTACCTGTTCTAGGTGTACCGGTAAATTCTATTACAAATGGTTTAGAAAGAGTAACTAATTCTTTTAATTTTAGTAGTTCTAACTTTTCGGCATGTAATTTTTTTAACTTATTATAATATTCTTCATCTTCTTTAAAAATAGTATCTTTTAAAAATAAATCTTCTTTTTCAAAAAATACTTTATCTAAAACATTTTTTAATCTTACAAAGATAGGTAAATCTTCATATTCTCCTAAAACAAGATTTTCATAAACACTAGTATAATACCATTTTTGTTTTTCTTCTCCTCTTTTAAAAGCACTGAAATCTCTATTACCACTCTTTTCAAATTTTAAATATAAATCTTCTAAATTAGCTATTTTATCTGCACATATAACAAGTTTATTTCTAATTGGTAAAGTTTTAATTTCTTCGATTGTATGGATTTTTCTTTCTTCCCATGATAATGATTTATCTGGTTCAGATGCACCCATAACTAAAGAAGCAATATCACTGCCAAATTCTCTTTCTATATCTTCAATAGTATATTTTGTATCTTCCACAACATCATGTAAATAACCGGCTGCAATTAAATTATCATCATAGCCATAGAATTCTAAAATATTTCCTACTAAAATAGGATGCATAATCATTGGTTTATCTGGTTCGCTTTTTCTTATTTGTCCCATATGGGCTTTAATTGCAAATTCTTTTGCTTTCTCTTTAACGTTCATAAAATACCTCTTTCATATCTAACCCATATTTATTCTTCTCTAATAATTATTATAGCAATGTTTAATAAAAAATAAAAGTTAGTAATTCACTTATTTAGATGTTATAATAATTATAAGTTGGTGAGTGTATGGATAATATTTATATATTTGATATGGGTAGTGTTTTAAAAAGACCTTTTGAATTTTTAAGATTTTATACAGAACTTGCTTGTGAAATAAGTTTTGAAGATTTTAAAAATTATTGGTATAGTATTTTAGAAAGTGCTGAAAAAGGAGAAATAACCTCTAACCAATTTTTAAATATGATTAAAGGATATTCTAAATCAGCTAAAACACTAGATGAGATAAGAAAAATATATAAAGATTGTACTAATTCTATCTATGAAGATACTTTAAATATTATTTATAATTTAAAGAATCATAATAAAAAAGTATATTTATTATCAGATTTAAAAGAGATAGATTATGAAAGTTTAAAAGAAAAAATAGATATCAATATATTTGATAAATTATTTTTATCATATAAAATTGGATACACAAAAAGAAATAAGGAAATATTTAAAATAGTAATTGATGATTTAAATGTTAATCCGAAGAAAATATACTTTTTTGATGATAGAGAGAGTAATATTGAGAACGCTAAAGAAATGGGAATAAATGCTTATTTAGTAACTGGTGATAACATAAAAGAAAAATGTCATGATTTATTTACTGACATTTAACTTTCTTTCTATAGTATTTTTATAATCATCATAATTACCAACATATTCAACTAATTTATTATCTTGGATTTTTATTATTTTAGTAGCTAATTTATTAATAAAGGTACGGTCATGGGAAACAAACAAAATAGTACCATCATATTCACTTAAGGTATCTTCTAAAATTTCTCTTGTTGTAATATCAATATGATTAGTTGGTTCATCCAAGATTAAGAAATTAATATTACTTTGCATTAAACAAAATAATTTTAATCTAACTTTTTCTCCACCAGATAACTTAGAAACTTTTTTATAAATTGTATCTTTTATAAACATAAACTTAAATAATACACTTCTAAGTTCATATTCTTCTCCTTTAAAATATTCTCTAGCAATTTCATAAATTGTTTTATCTTCAGCAAATTTAATTTCTTGGGGAATATAACCAATATTTATATTCGTTCCTAATTTAATACTATTATTTTCTTTTAATATTTCTTTTATTAATGTCGTTTTCCCACTTCCATTTTTACCAAGTAAACATACTCTTTCTTTATATTTTATAATCATATTGGCATTCGCAAAAATTATTTTATCATCATAATTAATATTTAAATCTTTAATTACTAAAACATCTTCACCTGAACGAGAGCCAACATTAAAATTTAAAGGTATAGCTTTTACTTCTTTTACTTTTTCTAATTTTTCCATTTTATCTAATCTTTTTTCAATAGATTTAGCTCTTTTATAAAATCTTTCATTATTTCCTAAAGAGGCAAAATATCTTAATTTTTTTATACTTTCTTTCATGGCTTTAATCTTCTTTTGTTGATCTTTATAATCTTTAAATTCTAACATCAATCTTTTTTCATTTTCATTCACAAAATAAGTATAGTTACCAAAATAAATATATAAATTACCATTTTCCACTAAAACTGTTTTCTTAGAAATTTTATCTAAAAACATTCGATCATGAGATACTAATAAAATTGTTCCTTTATAATTTAATAAATATTTTTCTAACCATTCAATAGTATCAATATCTAAATGATTAGTGGGTTCATCTAAAAGTAAGATATCGGGATTTTTTATCATCAGACTAGCAAACAAAACTAATCTTTTTTCACCACCAGATAAAGTATCATAATATGAATCTTGTAAGTGTTCTATTTTAAAGCCATTCAGTATTTTACCAATCTTTTCCTCTAATTCATAACCACCCATACTAATAAATTTATCTTGTAAATTGGTATATTTAATTATTATTTTTTCTAATTCTTCATTACTAGCATTTGTCATTTTTGCTTCATAGTTTTTTAATTTATTTTTTATTTCTAAAATTTCATTTAAGCTTTCATATAATATTTCTTTTACTTTACAATTTTCTCTTTCAATATTGGCCATTTGATTTAAATAACCAATCGTAGCATTTTTTCTAATGCTTATTGTTCCTTGTTTGGGATTTTCTAAACCCATAATTAATTTTAAAATAGTTGATTTTCCTGAACCATTCGGTCCAATTAGAGAACCTATTTCGCCTTTATTAATATCTAGTGATATATTTTTAAGAACATCACCAAAACCATAATTTACTGTAATATTATTTAAACTTATATCTAACATAGTAATCACTCCTTTAATTTCATTAAAAAACCATACGATGCATCCGTATGGTAAAGGATGCAGGCATGACAAAACTTCACACCTGCTATTACTATTTTTTTAAGTTTATGCAGGTGTGATTACTAATGTATACATAATTGCATGATAACTACTTAACATAAGTAATCACTCCTTCTTATCCAAGATTATAACATAATTTTTGAAAATTACTAGTCTAAAATTAATAATTATCTTGTTCTTTGTTTAGAACCTTCATATTTTTTGATCGCATCATCTACATTAATCCAATATCTTTGAATTATTTTACCATCTTTATCTTTAACTTCATTTTCTAAAATACCACAACTATTCTCAATTGTTTTTACTGAACCTAAATTATCTTTATGACAAGTAAGTAATACTTCTTCAAGTTCTTTTTCTTTGCAAAATTTTAATGCACAATATAATTGATAACTATTGTAACCCTTTCTTCTTTCAGTTGGTCTTATTCCATAGCCAATATGACCACCATGTTGTAATAAATACTCATTTAAAGCAAGTCTTATATTAATAATACCTAATAATTTATTATCTTCTTCTCTAATTAACATGAATGTTTCATTGGGAACTCTGTCTTTATTATAATTTTCACGTTCTATCTCTAACTTTTTTAACCATTCATCATATTTTCCTATATAATCATCTAATCCACCTGTACCATTAATTTTAGAATTATATTTTTTAAATTCTTCAATATAATCGTATGCTTGTTGTTCATATTCTTTAGTAGGTCTTATAAATTTTAATTTTTCCATAACATTTCTTCTTTCAAAACTTATTATATATTATTTTCACATTAAAATAAAATATTTATTATTGTTAATTGCTAGATTTTTAATATTGTTTTATAATTAAAATAGGAGATAATAAAATATGAGTTCTATTAAGATAATTAGTGAAAACATAAAGTATAGAATTAAATATACAGTAAGATTAAGTAAAAGTATAATAACTAATATATATACTATATTAAAAAAATATAATAGTTATATCCCTTTAGAGCTTGAGAACAAATTAAATGAAGATAAAGAGTTTTATGATTTATCAGTTAATGAATTTGCTACTTTATTTGAAAAATTAATTGATCATGCTAGAAGTTGTTTAGTCACTTCAAACGATGTTACATTAGATACTAAAACTAACGAACAATATCTTAATACAGTATCCAAATTTGAAAACGCTTTATCATCTGTTAAAGATGCTAACTCTATAAGTGATGCTTTAATATATAGTTATCTTGATAGTGAAATAGATATTGAACCAATAATTAATTATGCTATAGAAATAAACAATTATAAATTTTTATGCTATAAAGCAAGAGATTTAGTAAATGCAAAAGATAATTTATTAGAAAATTTAAAGTATTTATCTTCTAGTGATGAAATAAATAAAATTAATGTAGAATATGAACAAGCATTAAATGATCTTGACATTGATAAAATGGAAAAGATATTAAACTATATAAATATGGTTATAACAAATCATTGGCATGAATTTATTACTAAACCAGAAGATATAGAAGATGCCATTAAAAATAATAAACCTATTTATTTTTTAGGCCATAGTACTAATAGTACAGAATTTAAAACACCTTTTCATTCACGATTTGTTTCAAATTCCCTTTTGACTAATGATTTAACTGATACATATCATGGTGGATATGGTTTTATTATTGCACCTGTTAATATAGTTGGAGCTAAAAGTAAAGATATGCACGTTGATAATGACGCTCAAGATGTTGAAAATATTGCTTTTTACTCTTCTATTCCCTTAATTGATACACCAGAAAAAATAATAAAAGAATGTTTAGATTTAAAAAAAGAAAATAAAAAGCATAAGATTGATTGCAAGGTTTATTCTGAAATCGTAACTGATGGTTTTAATCCCATTGGTATATTTTGTATTACTGATGGAAGTAAAACCTTAAACTCTAATTATACTAACGCCCTTAAATTACATAAAAGTTTCTCTAATTTACCTTTTGTAGAAATAGATAAAACATTATTAACAAATGATAATTTAGAAAATTGTTCTCATCTTATTGATGTAATAATGGACAAATTGGATAATCATGATTATTATATTAGTACTCATCGTGATTTACGTTTCCGATTATTTTGGGAAAAGTTTATGGCATTAAAAAAACAAGGTGACTATACTGAAGAAGATATTTTAAAAATATATAAAGAAAATGAAGAATATATTACTATGACAAATTTTAAAGATTTAGATAAAAAAGGCTATAATGATAAAACATTAAAATATATTTTATTAAAAAACTTTTACACTAATATTGAATATATTTTTAAACGAGAAATTTATAATCCAAAAATTTATGAATTTTTATATAATAGTTTAAAAGATTTACCAACAGATTTTTTAAACAATATTATTCCTAATCTAGGAGATTTTATCAAATTATATTCTGTAATTAAAGTTGATAGTGAAATGGTTTTTGCAATTAATAATTTAGATACTATTAATTTTAAAAATATTAATAAAGTTTTATTAAATAAAATAGCAGCTAAACAAATGAATATGCAAACAAGTTTACAACAAATGTTAGAAACAGAAAAAAGTTTAGAACAAAAATTAGCAGAAACGCAAAATTTAGCAAACAGTTATCAGACCGCTAAAAAAATTAAAGAAAGTCAATACCAGTATAAACTTGCTGATGAAGAAATAAAAAAAATAACAGAAAAAACTAATGAAGAAGAAAATAATAAAAGACAATATCAAGATAAAAATAATATTTTAAAAAGTGATTTAAATGAAAAAGAACAAAAGTTGGCAAAATATAAAAAAATATTCTTTTTATACTTATTTAAAATTAAAAAGATTAAAAAAGAAATAGAAAAATTAAAAGAAGAAATAAATAATAATGAAATAACTATTAAAGAATTAGAAATAAATATAGGTTTTTTGTATCAAGAACTTGCTATAAATTATAAATATTTTCAAGAACAAATTGGTTGTGACTTTAATAAATATCCCCAAGTTTTAACAGAATCTTTAGATTTATTAGAAACTACTAATCCAAATGATTTAGATATAACAAATATAAAAAGTAATTTAGAATATTTTCAAAAACAAATAGAATATTATAAAATGCGTATAACAGAATTAGAAAGTGTTATGGGAAAGGACAATATAAAAAGGTGATTTATTTTGAAAAAACATTTACAAGAATTTATTAAAAAATTAGAAAAAGAAATAGCTGAAAATCATAAATTTTCAGCTAAGGAAATAGAACTAATAAGAGAAAAAATAAATGATTTTCAACATGAAAGATTAATTCATTTATTAGTTACTTTATTTTATGTTATTTTTACATTTACATTTATGGGATTTGGTATGATTTCACCAATATTCTTAATTCCATTCTTTATTGGTATTATTTTTCTTATCTTTTATATTAAACATTATTTTTTCTTAGAAAATGGTGTTCAATATATTTATACCTTATATGATAAAATAACTAAACTATAATTCATTATAATCATTTATTTTATTTATATTATTTTGATATTCATTAATTACTAAACTAGTTGTAGTAAGAAGCATACTGGCAATTGATGTAGCATTTTTCAAACTATTTAAAACAATATCTAATGGATCAATAACTATTGTATCTTCTTTAGTTTCATATTTACTGTTTATGATATTATAAACTACTTCATAATTATTATTTTTTATATTATTTATAATTTCATGATCTAAACCAGCATTAGTTATTATTTGCTCTAAAGGTTTCTTTAGAGCTTTTTTTAATATTTTTGTAGCGTTATTTTCGTTATTAACAATTTCGCTTATTTTATATAAAGAAATTCCACTTCCCATTAATACTCCATTTTTAGAAGATGCAACTGCTTCTTTAGCATCATCATAACGCATTTTCAACTCTCTTCTTTCTGTATTCGTTAATGCTCCCACTTTAATTTCAATAATTCCTTTACTTAATTTTTCTATTCTTTTGTTATTTGTTATATCTTTATTAAAAGTTATGATACTTTCATCTTCTTTTATTTTTATATTGTTAATAACTCCCAAGTTATCAACACTCAAATTATTTAAATTAGTATTACTTATCAAACATAAATCATTTATAATATTTACTTTTTCAGCTCCATAGCCAGGAATTTTTAAAAGAATAATTGGTAAATTGTTTTGCAAATATAAACTTATCATATCATTACTAAATTTATCGTTATAATCATCTGCAAATATTACTAAACTTTTTTTAGTTTCTAAAACATAATTTATTATATCTGCTATCTCTTCAATATCGGTCATAAAACTATTTACAATTAAAATATATGGATTATCTATGTCAATAATTTTTTGATTAGCAAAATAATATGGTGATATTATTGAATCCATTACATAACCTTTTTTATAAATTACTTCTGTTTTATAACTTCCCTCACTTATTTTTATTTTATCTTTATCTTTTACTTTTAAATAAGCACTACTAATTATTTTTCCAATCTCTTTACTACCTCCAGCAATTGTAGCTATCTTCTCTATTTCTTTTTTACTTGCATGCCATGATTCTTTTTTTAACAATTTTTCTAATTCACTTAAATAACTATTTAATTCATTTTTGATAACTATGGGACTTACTCCTTCATCAATTAATTTAATACCTTCATGATAAATACTTTGTAATAAGACTAAAGTAGAAGTTGTACCATCACCCACTAATTCATTCGTTTTAATTGATGCTTCTTTAGCTAATAGTAAAATTGTATTAACTACTTCATCATCACTTTCTATGTTTTCAGCAATAGTAACTCCATCATTAGTAATAAAAGGACTAAATGCCGAATGGTCAATAATAATATTACTCCCCTTAGGTCCTAAAGTCATTTTTACTGTATCACATAATAAATCAATCGCAGTAGTCATCTTTTCTCTAAGTTCATTTTTACTTACTACTTTTTTCATATTTCATCACTCACTTCTAATATATATTGCCAATACTTTTTCGGCATAAAATTCATTCGACATCGATCATTTTTTCTTTCTTTAATACCTATTGTTTGATAAAATTCTTTCCATAATTCTTCAAATTCCATTTCATTATTTGAGTATTCATTTAAATTTATACTAATATCATCACAACTTTTTATAAGTACATCTTTTTTATTATAGATGGCTATAATATTTCTTTTAACATCTTTAATTAACCAATATTCATTACTTAATCTTGCTTTAAAATGTTTGACTAAGATAGGTAAGATATTATTTTCTGGACTAATTTCAGCATATAAAACATGGTTTTTTAATTCTTTAAATCTTAAAAATCCTTTCATTTTATGATTTTCATTTTGAACATATTTACATACTTTTAATCCTTCATTTATTACGGGTATATTACGCATATAAAAAATATTATGATGATATTTTAAGCTATAAACAATAAAATAATATATCAATAATTCTTTATTATTATGGTTAGATAAATATATTTTATATATAACATTGAATATTTCTATTCCTAAATTATCAATTAAATTTTTTATAACTATTTCATCATCATTTATTTTAAGAGTAATTAAATTATCAAATAAATTAGCATTGTAATTATTATCTTTAATATTTAGAGGTATTATTTTATTTTTTATTAATTCTTTAATTAAATTTAATAATGTTATAAAATTACCATCATAAATAAAAATATGATTATCTTTTTTCATGAAAATAATGTTAACTGCTCCATTCTATTATCACTAGTTACTTTTTCTTCTAATACTAAATTACTCTCAATAAATCTTTTAGTTAAATACTCTTTATCGATATAAAACTCTTTATTACATGTTATAAAATATTTGGCTCTCTTTAAAACAATACCCATTCTTTTCAAATCATTAAAAGTAATTTTAAAATGTTTCCTCGATGTTATTATTCTTTTGGCTGATGTGACACCAATACCTGGTACTTTTAATAAATCATTATAAGAACATGTATTAATTTCTTTTGGAAATTCATTCATATGCCTAAGTGCCCAATCTGCTTTAGGATCAAGTAGAACATTAAAATTGGGATTATCTTTACTTAGAATATCCTCTACTTTAAAATTATAATAACGCAGTAACCAATCAGCTTGATATAATCTATTTTCTCTTTTTAATGGAGGTATTTTTATAGTAGGTAAATATTTATCGGTATTTACTGGAATATAAGCTGAATAAAATACTCTTTTTAAATGATACTTTTGATACATATCATCACATTTTTTCATAATATCTAAATCTGTTTCTTTAGTTGCTCCGATTACCATTTGGGTACTTTGACCAGCTGGGGTAAATTTTTTACTACGATTATCCTTAACATACTGCATAATTTTTGTAACATTTTTACTATCTTTATTGGGTGCAAGTAACTTAATACCATCATCTGTTGGTAGTTCAATATTAGCACTAAGTCTATCAACAAGTGAGCCTAGTTTTTTTACTAAATATTCACTAGCACCAGGTATGGCTTTACAGTGGATATAACCACCAAAATGATATTTATTTCTTAATAAACTGATTGTTTCAATTAATAAATTCATTGTATAATCAGGGCTTTTAATAATTCCTGAACTTAAAAATAATCCTTCAATATAATTTCGACGATAAAAATTAATTGTTATTTCACAAATCTCCTCTGGTGTAAATGCTGCTCTTTTAATATTATTACTTACTCTATTAATACAATATTTACAATCAAAGATACAAGCATTAGTTAAAAGAATTTTTAAAAGAGATATACATCTTCCATCACTAGCAAAAGAATGACATATTCCAGAGTATGCCACATTACCTATTTTACTATTACTTTTTCTCATACTTCCACTAGATGAACATGATGCATCATATTTTGCTGAATCAGCTAAAATAGTTAACTTTTCTTTTAAATCCATTGCTATCACCCTTATTAATTATAACTTATTATTTTCAAAAAGTAAACATTTGTTTGCGTAATTATTTTAGAATTTTTTGGCAATAAAAAAGACACGATAAGTGTCCAAAATTTTATTATTTAGTTAATTTTCTACTACATATAAAATACTAGTAAGTTAATACGATTTATATCTTGTTAAATTTGTATCAATAAATAAATTATCTATAAAAGGCTTGACATTAATTATTATACCTACTTCTTGTTGCATTTCTTCTATTAATAAAGTTGCTCTTTTAATACCTGTTTCAGGATTAGTATTTGGTGAATAAATAAGTTTTAATGCTGCAAATTTTATGATGTCACGACTTATCATATCATTTAAATCGTGCAGTAAAACACATTTTTTAACATCTTGAAGATTAAATTTATTTTCATCTAAACTATATAAATCAAATAATGATTTATGATATAAATCAATAAATATTCCTTTAGTATCATTTATTAATCCTGTTTTACTGCTAGCATAAACATATTTTAACTCACCATCTAAACCAATATTTATTGGTAAAATATAATCATTTATTTCTTTACCATTAATATCTGTGGTCGTTCCATAAAAGCCACCCAAAGCACGATAATAACTGCGAAGAAAAACATTAGCATTATTTCCAAGACGTGATAATAATTGTTTAACACTCATATATTGCGAAATGGAATCGACATTTAAATCTTTATCTTGGTATGTAGCATTATTAAGTTCCATATCAGGATATTTTATCTCATACCAATTGGCAATATAATCAATTAAATATTGCATTTCATCAATACTTAAATTTGGTTCATAAACACCATTTTTAATAAGTAACTTTAATTGTTTTAAAAACTTTTTATTCTTTTTAAGAATGTATAATTGTTCATCATATTTTCGAAATTCTTCTATTTCACTTAAAGTCATCATAATATTACCTCTTTCATATTACATTATTTTCTATTATAATCTTATCCTTAATCATTTATCCTATTTCTTCTTAAAATATTTTCGATATTTCCTTATTAATTCTTCATTATTTTCTAAAGTAGATTCTTCTACAGAGTTAATGAAAGAATCAACACAAATTTTATCAATAGCGTTTAAATGAGTAATTGCCATATCGATTTCTAATGTAATGTCACCATATTTATCTTTAGATTTTTCTTCTTTTAGTTTATTAATAAATGCTTGTGTATTATATGGTTTGTTGACTAAACGTATATATCTTAAAGTAATGACAACATCAGCTTTTTCAAGAATTATTTTTTCCATTTCAAAACTAGTGGTTTCAAAATTCAATACATATTCATAAATAGCCAATGGTGAATTTAAATTTATAATAGCTATTCTTGTATTTTCAATTCTTTGATAAGCATCTTCTATTTTATCTTCATTTTTCTTTAAAATCTTTATATAAGAAATCATATTGCTATAACTTTTACTTGTTAAAATAACATTTCCAAGTATATTAAGTTCATCTTTATTAAGTATGGAAAAATCCACTATTTCTAATAAATGAATAGCATTATAATCATTTTTTTCAATTTTTATTTTACTAATTAATATTGGCAACCCATAGTTTATATTTTCATAAAATTTTATTATTTGATTTGAATAAATTTCATCCCAATTAATATTTTTCATAACTTTATTTATATTATATGAAGATGGATAATACTCTTTTAAATATTTTAAAAATATAATTAATTTTTCTAAATTTTTAGCATTATTAGAATAAGAAATAAAACCATCTAGTAAATAATCTATTTCAATAATTTTATTTTTTATAATCGTATCAATTATTTTTATTGATTGTTCATTAAATTGGAAAGTTTCATAATTGTAACCACTATAATTTACTTTCAATTTATCTATTAAATCTATAATATTTTGATTCATTATTACATCCTTCCATCATTTTTTCTTTTAACTTCAACTTTTACTTTTTTAGGTTTATTTTCTAAAACTAATTTTTTAGGTTCATCTAATAAATCTTTATTTTTATCATTAATTACAGCACTTTCTTTTAATAATTTTGATACGTTTGCTTTATCTAACAGGTCTGAAATTGTATTATATTGGGGATTATCTATAAATCTAATATTTAAATCTCTTTGAATTTCTTCAAAAAACAATTTAGCTCTTTTAATTCCTAAATTTAAAACTGTATCATCGGAATATATCATTTTTAAAGCTGTAAAATACATTAAGTCATTACATAAATCCCAATCATCTTGTGATAATTTAGTAACTTTTTCAAGTTCTTTTGTACTATACCTACTCTCATCTAAATTAAATAATTTATTTATATAAAGTTCATCTTTTTCACGATAACCAAAATAATCATAAATTTCTTGATCATATTCAACTAGACCATTTGTCGTATTTACATAAACATTTTTCCATCTATCCTTACCAATATTTATGGCAATAACACCATATCCTCCGATTTCTTCACCCTTAGAATTAACGAGTCTTCTATAACCACCAGCACATCCTCGATATAGTCTTCTCATAAGTGTAACCATTCTATCACTAAGACGAGATAATAATTGTTTAGTATCCATATAAGGAGCAATTGGTTTAACAGCAAATTCTCCTACTCTGTGCATATATTCTTGAAGTTCTACATCAGGATATTTAATTTCATACCAATTTACAATATAATCAATTAATTCTTGCATTCCATCAATACTTAGTAATGGCTCATAACCATTTTTAATCATTTCTTTATATTTTTTTAAAAACTCTTTATTCTTATTTAAATCATATAATTTCTTATCTTGTTTTCTAATATTTTCTTCTTCTTCGCATGTCATTATGTATCCTTCTTTCTTGTAAAATTTATTCTAACATAGTAATTATTTTATTGCAATTAAAAAACCAACAAATAATCGTTGGCTTTATAAATATTTTTTTAAAGTTTCAACTGCTTTTTCTTGCATATCAACATAGGCCTTAACAATTGCACTAACTTTATTATCCATTTTCTTTTTATTTAATATTTTCTTTCCTTCAATAATACCCATATTAACTCCTTGAAGTAATAACTCTGCTATTTTAGAGTTAGTCTTATCATTAAATGTTCTAATCTCAATACCATACCAAGTCATTACTTTATTTCCTAAAGATGTACTATGAGGTTTTCCTTCATTATATTTAGGATATATTTTTTCAATATCTTTAGCTATCTTTCTATAGTCATCTAATTCAATTTCTAATACTTCTTTTAAACTATTATCTTCTACTTTATCCATAATAAAATTAATCGCATCAATACCCATTGTTGTACCCTTATGAATTTCATCTAAAGCATTTATATTTTCTTCCGTGTTATCACCATACTTATTATTACCAATATTTTAATAATTATTCTTTTATTTTTCTAAAGACAGGATGTCTTAAATGATTACTTTTAGTTCTTTCTAAATATTCTATTTCACATATAATTTTATCATCTATATAATAAATTCCTTCTTCATTGTAATCAGCAAAAACTGATTTTTTATTTTTAAATTTCTTTAATTTTTCATATATTTCTTTTTTCTTACTCATTACTACTTTACCTACATAGTATAGTTTATTATTTCGCATTTCTCCTAAAATTAGAGATACAGTATTATTTTTATTATTAGTGTAGCCACCAATTACAAAATCTTCCATTTTAATATTTTTTATTTTTATCCAGTTATTACTTCTTTCATTAATATCATAAGTACTATTTTTATCTTTGGCAACAATTCCTTCTAAACCTAATTTTTTAACCTTCTTAAATAAATTAATTCCTTCTTCATTTATATACTTAGTTTTAATAAAAACATCATTATCTTGATACTTATCTAATATTCTCTTTCTTTTTAAAAGTGTTAAATTAGTTAAATCTTCATCTTTATATAAAATATCAAAACAAACAAAGACAACAGGATTATCTACACTTTGACTTTTTATCGTTAATTTATTTTTTAATCTATTTCGTTGTTGTAATTTATTAAATGATGGCTTATCTTTATCGAAGGCAACTATTTCACCATCGAAAATAACTTTTTCTTTAACTAAGTTTTTGATCTCTTGTAATTCAGGAAACAGATAAGTTAAATCTTGCTTATTACGACTTTGAATAACCACTTCATTTGGAGTTGCAAACACAATAGCTCTTATTCCATCAAATTTCATTTCATAAATATAATTACTTGAATCAAATGGTTCATCAATTTCTTTTAAAAGCATTGGTTGCCAATCTCTATTTTTCCATATATTCATTTTTTCTTCAGACTCTTTTCTAAAGCTTCCATTAAATCGTTAACTTTTTGTTTAGGTTTCTTTTTAACTTTTTTAACACTTTTACCATCTAGTTTATCCTCAATTGCATCTTTTATATTATTTTGATATTCATCTTGATATTTGGATGGTTCAAATTTACCAGATCTCTCTTCAATTATTTTTATAGCTAAAGCAAGTTCTTTTTCATCTACTTTATCTATAGTTTCTTTTTCAGGAAGTATTACTTCTTCTTGAAAAAATAAAGTAGTCATAACTATACCATAAGGTGTAAATCTTAAAATACAATAATAGAATTTATTACCAATAACTGTTTTAGCTAAAGCAACTTTTTTAACTTTCTTTAAAGCTTCACAAAATAAGTTATAAGCTTTTGATTTCTTTTCGACATCTAAAATGTAACTCTTTTCAAAATAAGTTGAATCTACTTCTTTAATATCAATAAAAGAAACAATATCTATTTCATGTTCATTTTCTGGTTTTAATTTATCTAATTCTTCTTTAGAAAAAGTTAAATACTTATTTCTTTCATATTCATAACCTTTAATAATATCTTTTTCTTTAATATTCTTTTTACAATGTTCACAATATTTAACATATTTAATTCGATGTAAGCAACTTTTATGCAATTGATTAAAGGAAGTATCATTATTCTTGATTATGGGATTCATTACAACGGGAATATTAACAAGTCCAAAAGAAATATTATTTTTTATATTGGGCATATTATCACCAAGTATATTATGAGAAAATATCTTATTTTTTAATCAAAAAAAGTCTATATTACATAGACTAATTAGGTAAAATTAAAGTTTGACCAATACTTAAAGTATTACTTTTTAAATCATTTAATTCTTTTATTTTATCTACTGTAGTATTGTAAGTTCTAGCTATACTATATAGGGTATCACCACTTTTAACTGTATATGTTAATTGATTATTACTTGAATCAGGTATTTTTAAAACTTGACCAATTGATAAAGTATTACTATTTAAATTATTCAATGCTTTTAAGTCATTTACAAATACACCAAATTTACTAGCTATACCGTATAAAGTATCACCTTTCATTACAGTATATGTTTTAGCTTTCTCAGTACTAGATGATGAGATTATTAATTTTTGACCAATACTTAAAGTATTACTTGTTAAATTATTTAAACTTTTTAAATCATCAACAGATAAACCAAATTTTCTTGCTATACCATATAATGTATCACCACTTTTAACAATGTATACTTCATTTTCTTCTGTAGTAGTATCATCTTTCTTTTTCGGTATATATAAATTTTGACCAATTGACAAAGAATTACTTGTTAAGTTATTTGCACTCTTTAATTCATCAACTGATATTCCAAATCGTCTTGCTATACCCCACAAAGTATCACCACTTTTAACTTGGTAATAATCTTCACCTAAAGAAACTGGTTTATAAGGTACACCAATATATTCAGTTATAGCTTTAACTACTGCTTCAGCATATTGCTCCCAATTATTTTTAAGTTGACTTACATCATCACCCGTTGAATCTAAAAAGCCATATTCTACTAATACTGATTCGTTATTAGGAGTATCTCTTAAAATATAATAATAGTCTTTAGAAGGATTACTAGGTAACCTTCTTTGATAATATTTACGAACATTTTGACCTGTCTTTTCAATTTCACTTGTTATTTTTCTAGATAATGCATCACTGTTTCGTAATGAATATATAATCTCGAACCCATCACCGCCACCAGCATTGATATGGTTGGAAACTAAAATAACATCACTTCCATTACCATAAAAACTTTGAGCTCTTTTTGGTCTTGCATTAGAATCTAAAGTTTCATCAGTTGTTCTTGTCATTTGTGAATCTACTCCAAGTTCATCAAATCTTTTCTTCATATATTGACTTATTTTTAAAGTTAAATCTTTTTCAACAATACCATTACCACTGGCACCGGGATCATCGCCACCATGGAATGACCCAAATAAACCCGGAAACTATATTTTTATATTAAAAGACTAAATATTTATTATAAGTCAAGATTCCATTCGATTTTAATTTCTCGTGTTTTAGAGCTTTTATCAAATGTACCAATATATATTTTTTCTATAAATTCTTCTACAATTATTCTTGTTAGTTTTTCTATACGTGTATATTTTCTTAATATGCTATCAATATCTTTAGTATTTTCTTTTCTTTCTGCTACTTCACTTAATTCATTTTCAATTTCTTCTAATCTATCTTGATAAGAACTAACATCTCTTGAATACTCTTCTCTAAGCATTGAAAAATCATTATCTGAAATCATACCATTCATTCTATCAGAATAAAGATTTTTAAAATATAATTTACTTTCATTTAATTTCTTTTCAAGACTAACTTTTTCTTTATTTAAATTCACTATAACATTATTTTGTCTGTTTTGTCTTTCTAATTCTAAACTATATTTATCTTTTAATAATTTTTCATTACACTTTTTTAATAAATTATTAATTGAATCTAGCACATATTGTTCTATAACATCATATCTTATTGATTTATTATTATCACAAGTATGATATTTTTTATGTCCTTTGCATTGAAGATATGCCTGTTTAACTATTGTATTATTTTTACCTTTAACATTGAATAGATTTCGCATAAATATTCTTCCGCATTCAGCACAATAAACTTTACTACTTAAAATATGTACTTTTCCATCTTTAACTGGTCTATGATGATTTTTTAACCTTTTTTGAACAATAAACCAAGTATCATTATCAATAATAGGTTCGTGAACATTTTCTATTATACACCATTCAGATTTTGGAACTTTTTTTGCTTTATGATTTTTATAGCTAATACTCGTTCTTTTTCCTTGAACAAGATTTCCAATATATGTTTCATTTTTTAGTATTGTTGATATTGTATCTGGAGTCCATAATCCTGTTGCTTTATAATCAAAATTACAACATACAAAATTACTACCAATAGATTTTTTATAAAGAGATGGACATAATATTTTTCTTTTGTTTAAACTTTCACATATTTTGTAATAACCAAGTCCATTTTTATATTTACCAAATATTTCTTTAATTATGGGTGCAACATTTTCATCAATAATTAGTTTATGTTTATTATTTGGATCTTTCAAATATCCATAAGGTGCAAAGCTTCCCATAAACAAGCCATCTTCTCGTTTATTTTTTAAAGATTTTTTAACATTATTTGATAAATCTTCTAAATACCACTCATTAACAAGTCCATTAATTTGTCTTGATTTTTTATTTGCTTCATTATTAGTATCAGCATTATCTACTATACTAACAAATCGAACGCCCCATTCAACAAATTTATTATGCAAATATTTTTCTATTACTTCCATATCTCTTGAAAATCTACTTTGAGTTTTACATAACACAAGATTTATTCTGCCATTTTCACAATCATTAATTAGTCTATTAAAATCCGGTCTTTCAACTCCTGCTCCTGAATAATCATCATCTGAATAAATATCAACTATTTCCCAACCTTGATTCAAAGCATATTTTAAAAGCATACTTTTTTGATTTGCTATTGACTCACTATCATCATTTTTATTTTTTTTAAATCTATCTTCATCAGATAGTCTACAATAAACACCTACCTTTTCCATTTTCTACAACACCTCATATTCTAAGAGTTGTAGCAAAATTAAATCTACATAGATATTATAATTCATATTGTGAATTATTTAAAGCCACGTTTTCATCCTCACTTGCTAATATAACTCGTAATAATTTCTGAGTAATAACATTCTCTAATTCTATTTCTTGTAATTTTTTATCATCTTTTATTACATATACTACATTATAATTTACCTCCATTTATATTCCCCCTTTTTTATTTTCTATAAAGAATAATCTCCATAAATAATCATATATCACTCCTCCTTAAAATTTTTTAATAAATCTTCCATACTTTTTAATTCATCTCCTGTTAATTTTTCATCTTTACAAATCTCTGAATTTTTCATCCAATATGGAATAACATTTAATTTTTTATAATTATTTCTTGTATATTCTTTTCTTGTATCTTGGTAATTTTTTACTACCCTATCATTACCTTTTTTTTCTAATGCTTTAGCATTTTCTTTTACAATAATATTAGTATTCAAATATATTCTTCTTTGCCCTTTAATAAATTTAATATCTATATAATTGTTTCTTTTTAAATTATTAATTGAATTAGAAATTGTTTTTTCTTTAACATTTAACGAATTAGCAAAGTATTTATTACTAGCGTAGCAATACTCCCTATTATTAGATAATGAGTTAATCATTCCATAAACTAACTTCTCAGTTTGAGAACAAGATTGGTCATTTAATATTATTCTTGGTACAGCGATAAAATAACTTATAAAAGCCATATAATCCTACTCTCTTAAAATATAGTTTCCATTTTTTGGGTATAAATATCCTAGAATGATGTTATCCTAAGATATTTATTAAAATTCATTCTATATTTTATATAGAATAGGTACTAACATAAGTCTTACTCTTACTGTACCCTTTTAACTAATGTTCTCTTAACTATTAGTTAAATGTATCGTATACATTCCTTTATCATATTCTTTAAATATTAAATACTTAAATTTTTCTAATATTTGAAGATTATTTCTTAACCCCTCATTTTTTATCTTAATTGTTTGTTGTAATTCTCCGATATTTATGTTAGTAATTATTTGCTCACTACCTTTTGCATAAATATATGTATAGATATATTTTGCTTCTATCGGAATGTTTTTATTTTTCCAAATATTATCTGAAATCTGAAATTTCATAATCTTCATACATAATTTTCGCTCCTTTTCACTTGATGAGTTTTACATCAATTTCAATTTTGAGTATATCATCTTGTATTGAGTTTGTCAACATAGTAATTACAAATTTGTTGACTTTCTCATCATTTTGTGATATAGTTGTTTTGTGATTTACAAAGAAAGGTGGCTTTTTTTATATGAAAAAAACTACTACTGAATTAGGTAAAACAATAAGTACAGCAAGACAAAAATTAGGCATTTCTCAACGAGAACTAGCAAGACAAGCAAATATGGATTGTGCAGAAATTTCTAGAATCGAAGCAGGTAAAAGAATAAAACCAAATATTCTTTATTTAAAAGGCATTGCTGATACATTAAATTTAAGTATGGTTGAATTAATGAAACTTGCAGGATATAACGATATAGATATTAATTGGGGAAAAGATTTTTCAAACAGAAGATCTATTTCTGATTATCAAAAACAAATCCAAAGTTATGAAAAATTTTATTTTAATGTATTAGAAGAAATTGAAAATAGAAGAAAAGTTGATTTTGCTATTAAAGGTGGTATTGCCGATTTAATTGATAAAATAGAATTAGCTAAAATTGAAAAAAAGGAAATTGCAAACAATGAGATTTTAGAAAGATTAACAGAGATAATTATAATGATTAAACCGAATTTAGAAAAATTGGATAAGTCAAAATATCCAATTCATGATTATGGAGTCCATTCTAAACCCGAAAATAAATTTTAACGTAAAATTTACTGCTAATATATTCAATAAGCAAAATAAATTTATGAGCACGTTTTGTTTTTCGTTAGAAAAATGAAAGTGATTATAATAAATTTATTCATCAAAAAATAATCTTTTTGCCTTTTCTAAAGATTAGGCATTAAGATTATTTTATATAAAAGATATGCTATTTTTTATAACTATTTTGCATATCTTTTCTTTTTTTAGAATAACATAAGGTATTATAAAAAAGGCAACAATATTACTTACGATTAGTTTGTAATTTGTTACTTTAATGGGGTATCAAAAGGGGAATATTCCCTTTGCACACCTATATTGGTTTTACCAATATAGTAGTGTGTTACCTAGTTGTCAAAAAACTAGGTTAAATTAAAAATACATTTGTTATAAAAGATGTCCTTTAAATTTTGTTTTTGTTAATATTTTATTTAGATTCCTTTTGCTTAGCAATTTCAACCATTTCTTTTAATTTATTTCTATCCCACAAAATTATATTTTTGTTTTTAGCTAATTCTATTGCGCTTGGTGTAAAATAACTATTAGTCAATACAACTCCAACATGACAATTATATATTCCCATACTTCCAATTACTTCTTGAACAGCTTTAATACCTACTGAACCAGAAAACTTTTTACATTGAATAGCGTATTTAATTTCATCTTTCCACGCAATTACATCTGCTCCAAAATCACCACTTGCTTTTGTTACTTCAACATTCTCAAAACCATTAGCTAATAATAATTCTTTACTATAAAATTCAAATTCAAATCCATCTAAATTGTTATCTATATTTTCAATAGTGTTTTTTTCATAAGCTTCTTTCACTTCATTATCTTCTTTTTCATTGCTAACGCTTATTTTTTTAACTGAATGTAATTCAATCATTTTTTTATTATATTTTACATGATTTTTTTCTAAAAATTTATTAATGTCAACATTCTTTATATTTACATTATTAAATGCGTTTTTATTTAATTTAATTGAAAAAATATTTATTTCCTCTTTTATTCCATTTAATGGATTAATATCAGTAACTAAACAATTAACTATTACGTCATCAATGCATTCTTTAAATATACTAAACAAATCTGAAATTATTTTTAATGTACCTTGCATAATAATATTTTCATAAATTATATTTATTTCATTATCCGAATAGTTTTGATATTCAATTTGTTTCTTTGCATTATTATATTTTGCTTTTTTCTTTAATTTGTTTAATTCTTTAGGTGAGATGAAATTAATTTCAGAATAAAACAACTTTTTACTTTGATTATATTCACATTTATAATATTTAGCAAAGTCCTTTATTTTATCAATTTTAAATTTAAATGCATATTGAGATAAATATTCTTTTATCAATTTGGCAATTACATTTTTATCATCTTGATAATTTCTATATTCATTCATAATCAAATCATTATGGACTTTTGTTTTCAATATATTAATTATAGCATTTATGTAATATTGTTTTTTTAACTTATTATCCAAAGCTATATATTCTTGATATTTTTTTAAATAATTGTCATTTGCTTGTTGAGTTAATTTAATTCGTTCATTTTTTCTCTTTTTATAAAAGAATTCTAAAATTTTATTTTCTTCCTTTACTTCTAACAATTCTAATTCTTTATTTAAAGTAGGTACTTTTAGTTTTGAAATATAATTGTAATCAGGAATTTCTTGTAATTGTTTTTTATAATATTCAAAAATAAAATTAGGATTAACTTCTGGCAATTCTTTCAATATGTGCAAAATATTATTATAATTTTTAGTCAATATTTTATTTTCTTTTTCGACTTGAATTTTTAAATTTTCAATTTTTTTTGCTTGTAATAATTTTTGCATAGCTTTTCTTTCTTTTTCTTGCTGAGCAGCTAATCTTTGATTTCTTCTTTGAACAGAATCAGCATATTTCGTTATATCATCTAATAGTGAAAAAATGCCATAATTATTTTTTGCCATATCACACTTCCTATCTAACATTCAAAACAAATTAACTTATAAGTTACAGGACATTTAAATTTTGATATTATTAAAAATATGCTAATTTAATGTAACATATTCAACAACAATTCTTGGAATAGTTATGCTCTCTCCAAATATTGATTCATAGGTTTCTAAACCATTTAATTGACCATATATTGTCAAAATATCTTCTTCCAAAATTCTACCTTCAAAATATGTAACTGGTATATATGCTAACATAGTGTCATCATAATAACCATATTTATCTTTAGTAACATTAATCCTTATCAAATAATATCCATATGATTCTTGAACTTGTATTACTTCACCAGTAAATGTAGCATATTTTCCATCATAATTACTTGAATTTCTAAAAATTTCTTTATAATTGTATTCCTTACATTTATCTTTGTAATCTTCAAAATAATAGTTTCTTCCTTCTAAAATCGTTTGCTTTATTAATTCATTTTTTTCATTATAAAATTTTGTTTTATCTTCAAAATTATCGTAACTTGTATTTTTTGGATCTTCTAAAATTATTTTACCTGTTAAATCTTGATTATTATAACATTCAAAATTAATGTTTTTTATTTTTATCTCTTTAAATTTATCATTATTAATTGATGAAATAGCATCTCTAGCAAATATAGCACATGAACTCCAATTATCAGTGTTTATTGCATTAATATTTAAATTTAAGTCATCATCAATATTTATTTTATCATCAGAATATATCCAATATGATGGCATATTATTTTTTATATGTTGTTTTATTTGTTCCTTATTATTTTGTAATATTTCTTCTTTGTTCTCACAACCACATAAACATATACAAACCATTATAAAAATTATAATTTTTTTCATACTTCCACTCCACTCACTTTCTCTAATTATAACATATTTTCAAAACGAATATATATAATATCACGATATTTGTTATTTTTGCTTTATTCGTTTTATTTCTTTTAATCCAGCACATCTTGATTCTTCAATTAAAGCACTTATTATATTAACAAGAAATTTTCTTTGTTTCTTTTCTATTTTCTTGTTTTCAATTAATAACCATATAACTAATGTAACTATTAAAATTGTCATTATTAATACAGCTATAATAAGTAAATTTATATGATTAGAAAAATATATTAAGATTTCATCCATAATTTTTCCTTTCTTTTAAATATTATATCATTTTTACGACATTTAGTGAACTTTTTAGATTAACATTTTTTAAAATGGGAAAATTATTACATAAAGGAATTAGATGATGTAATAATGATTAACAATACTCGATTAGAAGAATTAAGAGAAGAAAATGATTTAAAACAAATAGAACTTGCTCATATTTTTAAAATTGCAAAAAGTACATATTCTGAATGGGAACATAATAAAATTCCTATACCAACTAAAAGAGTAATTCAAATTGCAAATTACTATAAGATTAATATTGATTATATATTAGATATATCCAACATTAAAATAACTATTAATAATATTACCTCTATTAACTTAAATATAATTGGCAATAATATTAAATGTATAAGAAATAATTTAAAATTATCTCAACATCAACTTGCTGATATGCTAAATATAGACCAAACAACACTAAGTAAATATGAATTAGGAAAATCTTTAATTCAAATTGATACTTTAATAGGATTAAGTAAACTATCAAATATCTCAATAGATTATATTATAGGTAGAACTAACAATCCCAAAATAAGCAAATAAAAAAGTGAGAGTATGAACATATAATATTCTCACTTTTAATTATAAACTTATTTCAAAATCATCTTTGTTTTTATCCGAATGTTTTTTAGTTTTTAAATAACTTGGTACTTCTGCGTATTCAAATAACTCATCTTCTTTGGTAGTTTCTTTTGAAATATCATAAACATCATCAAAATCAAAATTTTTATTGTCATAATAGTTTTTTATTTCGCTTGTAGTACGTTCTTTAGTTTTATCATTACCAATTTGTAATAATTCTCTAAAAAATTTCTTTATAACTTCTAAAATGGATTTTAAATAGTCTTTAAGATTATTATTCTCTTTAACTAAGTTTTGATTTCTTGCAGTAAGAACTTTTACTTCAAATTCTAAATTATTATTTTCTTTTTTTAATGTTTGATGACTTTTAGTAAAAGTTTCTACTTCATTAAATAATTGTTCCATTTTAGGTTGAAATTCCATTATTTTTTTACTTTCTTTTATAACATTTTTCATACTATCAAAAGTATCTTTTTTTACTTTAACATATTCTTTATCAATAAAAGTATTTTTGGTAGTTTTCATTTTTTCTTCAAAATCATTTACAGCATTATCTAACCCTTTATTTATTGTAATAACTTTGTTTTCTAAATATCTAGTTGTCTTTTTAAATTCTTTTACTTTTTGATGCTCTGCATCACTACCTTTAATACCTCTTTCTAGTTCAAAACCTGCTTCTTTTAATCTCACATTATAAATATCTTGTAATTCTGACAAATGAATATTATCTCTAATATATTGTTTTTTAGAAATAGTATATCTTTCTGTATTAGTTCTTTTATCTAGTTTTTTAACAAGTGGTATAACAACACAATGAATATGAGGTGTTAATTCATCCATATGAATAGTTGCGTGTAAAACTTGCTCTTTTGTATAACCTAAATCATTATAAACAAAATCCATACAAGTATTAGCCCATCGCATTATATCTTCTTTACTCATATTCTCGAAAAAATTATGAGATGCCGTAAATAGTAATTCATCTGCTACAACACTTTTTGATTTATTTAACATTTCATTAAAAGTCTTTTTTCTTTCCGGTCTTTCACTTTTCATTCTTTCATTATGCTCTTTTTCGTAATCTTTTACTTTCAATTTAAAACCCTTAACATACTTTTCTGCTAAGGGTACTAATTCAATATTATTTTTTGTTAATTCTAATTTTATATCTTTATTGCTTTTATATGCTTTCTTTTCTCTTTTATTATGTGATCCGATTTGTGCTAAATCATTTATAGTCATTATCGGTTGACTTCTAAATATTCCATAATTTAAATTCATTTATCATCCTCGCTTTCTTATGCGTATAAAAAAGAATTAAATCTTCTTAACCATTATAGTTTTTATCAAAATATGCCATTTTTCCAATTTCAATATATTTATCATCTAAATATTTAATAAATTTATTATATATAAACAAAGAACCATTTTTATCGCAAATAGTTAAACATGGTATTCCACTTTCTATAATTTGCATTCTTTCATCATCTAATTTTTCTATATCAATTGTACTTTTTTCACAAAAAATATTCTTTTGATATTCTCTAATTTTGTCGTAAATTGCAATTGGATTTACCACCGAGGTTTTATAAATATTTAAATGATAAGAAAGATTTCTTATATTACTCGCTTCATCATATATTTTTTTAAATATTTCATTATACAATTTAATTTTTTTTGATTTATTATTAACTATGAATCTTATATCATCATATATAGCCCAAAAATCATTAAAGTTTATATCTGATATATTTAGATATGCATCTATTATTTCATCAAAATCATTAAAAATATTTTTATTGTATTCATCGCATAGTTCTCGTAATTTAATTTTTTTGTCTATAGTATTATCTTGCTTTTTGAATTTCTCTTTATATTCGCTGTAACTTAAATACTTTGTCTCTTTAAGATATTTAATTTTTGAAAAACAATTTTGATATTTCAAAATGAAATTCATAATACTTTCCAAATCTTTTCTTCTATAAGAAAAGTATTCAATTAGCGAAGTAGCAAACAAAATAATTGCACCTGCAAATATATTTAAAGAAATATTACAAATAAATTTTGTTATTTCGTTTTGAATTGTAAAAAATGTTAACATTATGCTTAATCCTAATGTAATTAATATAAAAATACTGCTTAATCGAAAAAGTCTATAATTTAATTTCATTATCAATACCTCATATATATTATACCACTTAAAAAGACACTTTCTAAAGTATCTTATCATAAATCATAGATTCTTTTTTGCTACAACCCAAGTTTTAATTTATCGGGTTTATCAAAACTCGGGTGACCAGCATCAATTACAACCTTCTTTGTAGCTCTTTCATCCATTATGAATCACCTATTATAAGGTATGAAAAGTTATTAATTTAGTGAATCGTATTTTTTAGATAATCTAAATTCATCAATACATCTTAGAAATTTTTTGTGATTAATAATTTTTTACCAAATTATAATAATTCCCTTTTCTATTCATTAATTCTTGATGAGTTCCATTTTCTAATATATTTCCATGTTCCATATAAATAATTTTATTACAACTTTTAATCGTTGTTAATCTATGAGCAATTATAAAACATTGTTCTTCAATCTTTTCTATTGTTTTATCCAAATCGCCTAAATTAATACTTTGTATTTCATCTTTAAATGCTTCATTAATAAGTTCTATTATTTCTTTATTTTGATTATCTAATAATTTTTCAATTACACTAAATAAAAATTTTTTAATTTGTTCTTTTGAACTTTTTTCACATAATTCTTCCAATAATTTATATAAATCTTTTTTATTCATAACATTCCTAAGGATTAATCTCCCACTTCATAACCATTTTTTATTGCTAATATTTTTCCTTTTAATTCTCTATTATCCTTTTTAATATTATACTTTCTATAATCATATTTTCTATTTGTTTCATATCCTGGAGTAAAGTAATGATTAGAATAACCTAATTTATCTATATCATCAACAATATCTTTTAAATCAAAATCACACATATCATCAAGCATTCCTAAACCTTCACCATCAACTACTATTGGATAAAGCTCTTGTTCTTTATAACTTTCTATTTTCTTTGAACCTAAATATATGATATTGAAAGTAGTTGTAGAGCCAGTGTCATATTCCATTTTCATGGTGTCATTCTTTTTTAATTTCAATTCACTTAATTTTGTTACAACAGCATTAGATAACTCATCAAAGTAAGGATCTTCTTCAGGACATATCCAGCAATCAAATAGATAATCTTTGTATTCAATGTCATATAAATGATATGCTAGCGAATTAAATGATGCAAGTATAGTATATGCAAGATCGGCTACTGTTCTTCTACTTGGTATTTCTATTTCTCTCCATATTTTATTTTCTAACCCTTCTATTCCAATTCTAAAAGTTAATATTTCATTCATTTTTAAACACTCCTATTCAAATTTAATATTATTTTTATTACACCATTCTATGGCAATTTCTTTATACTTTTCATCTCTAAACTTATACCAATCTTCAATTATATCAAAATTAATACATGTATCTTTGAATCTTCTAAAAGCACCACGTCCATTAATGGCAATTTGTAATTGATTGTAAAGCTTAACATCCTCTATAGTCTCTATAAACTCTTCCATCATACCATATTCATCAATATAGTATTTAGTAGGTAGTCCTATACAATTATCGTATATTTCTTCTTTTTCATCTTCGCTCATATCTGAATAATCACCTATATATATAAATTCATTTGTTTTATCATTGTAATAAGCACTAGAATCCATTCCATCATTTACAAACTCTAACATTTCTATAACATCATCTAATTTTACTTTCATTTTAACTTCACTCTCTTTCCATTAGACTTCTACATATTCCAAACTAGCAATGAAATTTAATATACTATTTAATACTTCATCTATTGGCAATTCTAGCCAATTATTTTTAATATTATCAAAGTTTCTAATGAATCTGTTACTACTTAATATTTCTTTTAATTCACTATAAATATCATTTATATTATAATACTCTAAAGCTTCATTTAAAAATATATAATCATTTATTAACAAATATGTTTTACCTTTATCTAAATTTGTTTCATTTATTAAAAAATAAAAATCTAAAATATCTTTATATCTAGTAGAAGCCCTACCAAATACCAATAATGATTTTAACTTTTCTACAAAAATTTGCTCTTTCGAATTAACAAGTAATACAACATTTTCATTTAAAATATCTAAACTAAACACTAATTCTTCTTGTTCTATATTCACATTTTTATGAACGCCTAAATCTAATTTAATAACAATGCTATTATCATAATTATCCATTAGCTTAAGTTCTAATCGTTTACCCTTATAATCTTGTTGCTTAAGTTCCATTATTTCATCATTTACGATTTCTAACTTTATACCATCTTTTACTTTTCCAAGTCCACTAATAAACTTTCTTATTTGATTATCTTCAAGTGAATATCTTATAAAATCTAAATCGATATCTCTAGTTGCCCGTCTTTTATCTTTAGAGATATTGTGCATTACAACTCCGCCTTTAATAGTTACATTATTTATATATGGGCTTTTAGAAATTTTTGAAAGTATAATATCTTGTCCAACTTTTGCCATAGCATCACGAGTATTGTACCCAATATTATGATATTTTTTAATTAATTCTTGTATATTCAAGTTACAAAACCTCCAACTGTATTGTATCTAAAATATGATCCTCTATATTAAACTTGCTAGCATATTTTTCAACTCTTTTCATACTTATTTTATATATACTATCACGGTAGTTATTTATTATTTCTTTATAATAATCTAATGGCATTTGTTTTTTTCGCCTAATTAGTTCAATTAATAATCTTTCCTTATCGTACATATTAACTAACATTCCATCTATTTCAACTTGCGTTTTACCAATTTCAAATAATTCATCAGTTGTAAATATTTGAACAATATTTTTATTTTTGATGACTGCTGCTTTCTGTTTAGTGGCTAAATAACATTTATCAGGAATTACATCAGTTAGCCCATAAAAATAAAAAGCATTCTCTAATGTTACAATAGCATTTGGATATTTTTTAGCATATATGAGAGTTGGATTGACTATTTCTTTTGTGGAATAAAT